>JBCDLQ010000032.1:0-10874 GCA_039414335.1 Pseudomonadota bacterium
ATCGGTTGTGGCCCAGGTGGATGACCTCACAGCCTTCGGCCTGGATCAGACGGCGCATCAGGTTGATGGCGGCATCGTGACCGTCGAAGAGGCTGGCGGCGGTCACGAAACGCAGGGGCACGTCACCGTGAGTCGAGGGGGTAGCAACAAGGTGCTCGGCAGATTGGCTCATTTCGAAGCTCTGACGCTGGCGATACGGAGCCATCTAGTTTAACTCGGAAGCATCAATGACCGAAATCCGGCATCGGTTATGATTCTCATTCAATTCCATTCTCAACCACCACAGTTTCAACGACTGCGCATGACTCTCAGAACTCAAACGCCCGTTGAACGCCCCCGTCCGCCGGTCGACGAAATGGGTCGACATGCCGAGGACGCGGCCCAGTTCCTGAAGTCGATGGCCAACCCCCATCGCCTGATGATTCTGTGCCACCTGCTCGACGCCGAGATGTCGGTCGGTCAACTGAACAGCCACTTGCCACTCAGTCAGTCAGCCCTGTCGCAGCATTTGGCCTTGCTCAGGAACAGCGGAATGGTGACCACCCGCCGCGAACAGCAGACGATCTATTATTCGCTGGCGAGCGAGGAAGTCGTTGGCGTGATGGAAGTGCTCTATGAACACTTCTGCGCGCCAGACTGATCACGCAACGCGGCGATTCAACTCCCGGTCTCCGGGCACTCCGAGTCCAGCAGCGGCCGGCCGCAACGTCGGCACCTCCATCACGGCCCACTGATTCTCGCCCGTCGGCGCTGGACCACTCTCAAGATCGTCCAGCTGACCGAAACGGTTGCCGCCGCCCAAGCACCGTAGCGCACGCCATCTGCGATCAGCAGTTCTCCCCACTGAGCAGCCGGAGCCAGCAGGCGAACCAGCACGCTGGCACTGAGCAGTGAGAAGGTCAACACCAATGCCAGGTAGTAGCGCTCACGACGCTTCAATCCCAGGATGGAGAAAACGATCAGGTGAATCAGAAAGATCACCAGCAGGACAGGCAGCACAGTGTTCATGGCGAGACCGTGTTCCGGCTCCAAATGACAGGGGCAGCGCATTGTAGCGAACAACAGCTTGAAAACGACATCTGGCAGACCAGCATCATGTTCCGGAAACCAGAAGATTTCATAAGTCGATGGAATGGCGTGAGCCGCAAAGCCTCCTCTTGGCGAGACCATGAAAACCCAAGCAAATGACCCTCCTTACGATTCACTCTGAGCCTTGGACGGTAACCCCCTGTATTCACTGACGAATGCGCATGGCCGTCAAAAACAGGCCGCGAATTACTCAACAAAAACGCCTCTCATTCCACATCGCGATGCGAATCCCGCTAAGATAGGCGGCTGCCTCGGTCGCTTCTGCTGACGCCGAAAGTCCGGGTCAATCGCAGGCCAAACGGTTATCAGAGCCGTCCCCCTGCCGCTATTCAACCTTTCAATTCCGGCCGGTTTTCGGGGATCGGCTTAACCGCTTGCGACACAAGAAGCGCAAGCCACGGAGGACGTTCAATGAATCTGTTTGAGACCATCCACACGACCGAGCATGAGCAAGTCGTGTTCTGCCACAACAAGGAAGCCGGCCTGAAGGGCATCATTGCCATTCACAACACCACGTTGGGTCCGGCCCTGGGTGGCTTGCGGATGTGGCCCTATGCCACCGAACAGGAAGCGCTGGACGACGTGCTGCGTCTGTCACGCGGCATGACCTACAAAGCAGCCGTTGCCGGCCTGAACCTCGGCGGCGGCAAGTCAGTACTGATCGGCGATCCGCGCCAGGACAAGTCAGAAGCGCTGTTCCGTGCATTCGGTCGCTTCATCGATTCCATGAACGGTCGCTACATCACGGCCGAAGACGTGGGCATCGACGTCAACGACATGGAATACGTCTTCCAGGAAACCGATAACTGCGTCGGTGTCCATCAGGTCCACGGCGGATCGGGCGACCCGTCCCCGTTCACCGCCTTCGGCACGCTGCAGGGCATTCGCGCGTCCCTGTCGCACAAATTCAACAACGAAGAAGTCGGCGAATACAGCTACGCCATTCAGGGCGTCGGCCACGTCGGCATGGAACTGGTGAAACTGCTGCGCAATGAAGGCGCCAAGGTGTTCGTGACCGACATCAACGAAGAAGCCGTTCAAGCTGCCGTCGATCTGGGTTGTGAGGCCGTGGGCCTGGACGAAATCTACGATGTGGATGCCGACGTGTTCTGCCCCACCGCTCTGGGTGCCATCGTCAATGAGCAGACGATTCCGCGCTTCAAGTTCAAGATCGTCTGCGGTGCCGCCAACAACCAGCTGGCCACGGAAGAGTGTGGTGACGAGCTGGAAAACCGCGGCATTCTCTACGCCCCCGACTACGCCGTTAACGCCGGCGGCCTGATGAACGTCTCGATCGAGTTCGAAGGCTACAACCGCGAACGCGCCAAGCGCATGATGCGCACGATCTACTACAACGTCTCCAAGATCTTCCGCATCGCTGGACGCGACGGCATCCCGACCTGGAAGGCGGCCGACCGCATGGCCGAAGAACGCATCGCCACGATCGGCAAGCTCAAGCTGCCGTTCATGGGTCGCTCCCATCGCTTCCCGGGTCGCGAGCGCGGCCACAATTGATCGCTCGACTCACGAGATCGAGAGACGTTCAAAAGCCTGAACACGAGGGACACGAAGGATTCACGAAGAACACAGAGCAAAATAAGCAATGCGCTGTTCTTAGTGACCTTCGTGTCTCCTTCGTGAGCTTCGTGTTTCAATCTTTTCTCGATGTAGAGGCACTCCACTGATGAAGCTGTCCGAAGACATTGAAATGCTGCGCGAATCGGTTGGTCGATTTGCCGAAGAAGCGATCGCACCGCGCGCTGAACACATCGACCAGAGCAACGAGTTTCCGCAGGAGGTCTGGACCGAGCTGGGTGAGATGGGCCTGCTGGGCATCACCATCCCCGGCGAATACGGTGGCTCCGACATGGGCTACCTGGCGCACCTGGTGGCGATGGAAGAGATCTCTCGAGCCTCGGCCTCAGTGGGCCTGTCCTACGGCGCGCACTCGAACCTCTGCACCGACAACCTCTGCCGCAACGGCAACGAGGCCCAACGTCAGAAATACGTGCCGAAGCTGGTCAGCGGCGAATTCAAGGGCGCACTGGCCATGTCCGAGCCCGGCGCCGGATCCGACGTTGTCGGCTCGATGAGCTGCAAGGCTGAAAAACACGGCGATGTCTGGGTCGCCAACGGCTCGAAGATGTGGATCACCAACGGCCCCGAATGCGACGTGGCCCTGGTCTACATGCGCACGGCAGGACCTGAGGCGGGTAGCCGCTGCATGACGGCCTTCCTGGTCGACAAGGACATGCCCGGCTTCAGCAAGGCCCAGAAGCTCGACAAGCTGGGCATGCGTGGATCGAACACCTGCGAACTTGTTTTCGACAACTGCGAGATTCCCGAAGAGAACGTGCTCGGTGAGGTCAATCAGGGCGTGAAGATTCTGATGTCCGGCCTGAACTCCGAGCGCCTGGTGCTCTCGGGCGGGCCGATCGGCATCATGCAGGCGGCCATGGACCAGGCCCTGCCTTACATCCGCGAGCGCAAACAGTTCGGGCGAACCCTGTCGACCTTCGGCCTGATGCAGGCCAAGATCGGCGACATGTATGCCCTGATGCAATCCTCGCGCGGCTTTGCCTATCAGGTCGGTGCTGACTACGACCGCGGCGACAAGTCGCGCATCGACGCGGCCGCCTGCCTGCTGCATGCCTCGACCAGCGCGGTCAAGGTCGCCCTGGAAGCAATCCAGGCCCTGGGCGGCAACGGTTATATCAACGAGTACCCGACGGGCCGACTGCTGCGCGACGCCAAGCTCTACGATATCGGCGCTGGCACCAATGAAATTCGCCGCATGCTGATCGGACGCGAACTGGCGAACGACGGCTAATCGGATCAGCGGCCGGGTACCAGCTACTCGAAGCGATCAAAAAAAGCAGTTCGCACGTCGGCAGCGTGCCAACGGTCGCACTCGCGGTCGCGATGCAATTGCTTGTCCACCCAAACAGGGTGGCGGTCACCGTGGGTTCATAGACCCTACCCGGAACGAACAGATACTCCTGACTTTGGTCGGCGCCCGTGGCCGATGGACTGCCGTCATCGAAATCCCATTCGAAGCTCGATTCCGGCATGCCAGAGAACACGGCCTGGTTGAAGCATCGGCTGGATTGAAAGGGCTCGCTGGCCGAGAGCTGAACCACTGTCGATGGTTCGGATTCATTCAGGCAGGCAGGCGCGGCCTTCACCTCTGGCTACAGCACCAGGGTCACGATCGGTTCGATCAACCACTCGGCATCGAAAGCCACGCCTCCCACGTTGACGACTTCACCGCTGAGCCAACTGTCCGCAGTGTCTACGGAACTCAGAAATTCGCCCTGTCCATCGGTCGACAGGTAGTCGTTTGAAACCAGACTCAAGGAGGCAGGGCTCTGATTTTCGACTGCAAAGACGAACGGTCCACTGATCGTGATCGGCGACTGGAACACGGAAGTTTGTCGCAACTCATTCAGGGTGCCGCCACCCCCCTCATTCGAAACGACGACCTGCGCCGTCGCAATGGGTGCACTGAGAGGCAGTCGATTTGCATCCGAGCCATAGATCGCCACAGTTGTAGTGATTGGCAGCGCCGCTTCCGGCAGGTACGCATAAAAGGAAGTGGCGTTCACTTCGACAGCAGCGGGGAAGTGAAACCACTGCCCGCCGGCTTGTCCGGACGTTGCATTATTGATGCTGATGGCCTGCGTTCCAGTCGCCTAGGCCCGTGCATATTCCAGGGTCTGAGCGAAGCAGACCGAACCCTGAACAACCGTGCTGCTAGCGGTCGATGGATTGAGCTGGATCTCCGCGCCAGAAGCGGGAAGCTAGCTGGCCTTGACCTGTGCTTGGACCTACTCTCCGAGCGCCAGAGACAAACCCACCCCAATCAGAAAAAATAGCTGAACGCTTCATTCTTGACCCCGGGTTGATCGAACCCTCTTAGCCCCCTCCGCGCGGAGCGCTGAACTCATTATTTCAACGCCGGGCACACGGCGCCGTCTCACAAAAAGCGAGCCGATCGCGCGGTTTGATCCGACGTGCTTTTCCCGAGTGGAATCAATTGAGCAGCGGACAGGAACTGTGGCAAGCTGCGTCCTGGCGTTTTCGGTAGGCAATCTGAGAATGAAAGACTTTCGCAACCCCTATCAACCACCAAAGAGCGCGATTCTCCCCGAGCGCTCTGACCAGGCCGAACCGCCCGTTCCCGTCGGCCGCGGTCGGCGGTTTTTCAACTATCTGATTGATTTGCTGTTGATCTATGTCTCGGCGGTTCCCGTCGGCGTGCTGCTTTTCTTCGTTTTGGGCGAGGAGGCGATGATGTCTGCCGGACCCGGCTTCGAGTACTTAGTCGGAATCACTCTGATTGTGGGTTACTACAGTTTCTTCGAGGGCTTGTTCGCATGGACACCGGGTAAGCTGGTCACGGGCACTCGCGTTGTGAACGAAGACGGCGATAGACCCAGCTTCGGCCAAATCCTGGGGCGATCCCTGACTCGCGTTGTTCCCCTCGAACCATTTTCCATGTTCAGCTCAACGCGACGCGCCTGGCACGATCGCTGGCCGGCGACGGTCGTGATTTCAGTGCGCAACTGAACGGGCGTTTATTCGAGTCTTTGGACGAGAGTGAACGGCAGGGTCCGGCATCAAGGCGCCGATCGGCAGATCATCAGGACCTCACCGGCACCAGGCATTGGGCGCACCATGCGCTGCCTCATTGTTTGTCGCGCCTGATCGCTCTCGAGATGATGACCAAGGCCACGCCCATAACGATGGGCCCGATGGCACCCAGCCACATGACCGGGGCAGCATCATTGTGCAATTGAATGCCCACGCCGACCCCACCGAGCGTCATCAGCATCAGCCCCATGATCAGTAGAACGTGTGATCCATTCATTCGATGACTCAAAAGAAACTAACGGCAGTCTACTTACGGCCCGTGAATCCCTTGATCCGGAAGCCCCCCGAAGCGGCCCGGCGTCGGTCAACCGGCGACGCCCTTGACCAGACTCATCAAACGGCGAACGGACCGAATGAATTCAAGTAGCGCTGACACTTCCTGGCGCACTTGCCCCCAGTCCGTTTCTGCACGATAACTTTTGGCCACACGATCGAGCTCTTCTCCATCAAACCAGATTGATTCGCACTGCTTGCAGAATTCAATCTCCACATCGGCGATACAGCCCGGCCATAGCCGCTTGACGCAGCCAGGGCATTGCCTTTCTGTCTCGCGGTCGATCTGCAGAACGGGGATTGGGACACCGATAGCCGTCAACATGCCCTTGGGGACCCATGCGCCGCCACAGTAGAAACAGATCTCATAGGGATTGGCACGGAAGGCGTCCGTACGAAGCGCTTCTGCGCACTGGGGACACTGCTTTGCTTCGTCCTTCCCGTTCACCTCTTCCATGTGACTCTTCCTGCCGCCTCGGCAAGCAGTCTATTGCATCGACGCGTTCACTCGGCGAGAAAGCGCTCTGGCCGTCGGTCAGACAAACCTCGATTCCGGTCAAGCGCTACACAGAAATGATGCGCGCCCTCCAACTCCAAAAGATTGTTGCGATCGAGCAGGATCGCAATCCACTGGTACGGGTCGAACTGTCCGAACCACAAGCGGCAGCCGGTGAGCTGAAGGTTCAGGTCGAAGCCTGCGCCGTCGGCCACACGGAACTGGACCAGATCTAAGGCCGAGTGGCCACGCCAGTCCCACGGGTTCTCGGCCATCAGGTCGTCGGCACGGTGGTCGACTGCAGCGAGAACGTCAATTTGGAGCTGCTTGTTCAGCGTATTGGGGTGGGCTGGAACGCATTGGCCTGTGATGTTTGCCGGTGGTGCCAAGGCGGTGAAGAAAATCTGTGTCCGGAATTTCGGGCCACGGGCCGTGATCGGGACGGTAGTTACGCCGAGTTCATGACCATTCCAGCAGCCATCACCGTGCCGATTCCAGATGCGCTGGATGCTGCGCATGCGGCCCCGATGCTGTGCGCCGGAGCCATCGGCTACAGAAGTCTGCACCTGGCCGACATCAACAACGGCCAGATCCTGGCGCTGAACGGCTTTGGCGCCTCAAATCATCTGGTCCTTGACCTGGTACGGGCCCTGATGCCCGATTCTCCGGTCTACGTCTTCGCCTGCGATGAGGCCCAGCGCGCCCAGGCCTTGGAGCGCGGGGCCGACTGGGCTGGCGATACGTATGATCTGCCGCCACAAGTACCTGACGCGATCATCGACACCAAACCGGTCTGGGAAACGGTCATGGCCGCCCTCAGCCGTCTGGCACCCGGTGGCCGACTGGTCATCAATGCCATCGCCAAGGAACCCGGGGACCGCAACCGCCTCACCCAGTTGGACTATGCCAGCCAGCTCTGGAAGGAAAAGGAAGTCAAACCCGTCGCCAACGTCACGCGCGACGATATTCGGCGTTTCCTGGACGTGGCGGCCGAACACGGCATCAGACCGGAAATCACGGTGCTGCCGATGGAGTCGGCCAATGAAGCGGTTAAGCAGATTCAATTCGGCGAGTTTCTTGGCGCTTTTGGCCTGCTACCCGATCAAGTCGGCCTGGGCGTTCCGTCCAACTGAGGCTGTTGCACCTTGTTCGGCCATCATCCTCGATCCGAGCCAGATCGAGGCCGCAACCGAGCCGGTCAGCAAGATTGCGAACAGGGCACTCATTCCGATGCTGAACACCACCGCCCGCCCGCGCTGCTTCGAACCCTTGACCGTGGTCGACAGCGCGACAAAAGCCATGACGGGCAGCAGCAAGCTGGCATAGCCAAGCAGTTTCAGGAATGTACTCAGCGCAGCGAATTCACCGAAGCCCATGTCCAAGAACTGCGAAAAGGCACCAGCACCAAAAAACACGACAACGGCCACCAGTACGGAAACGAACATCGGCAGCAAAGCCATGTCCTTCATTCCGATCATTATTTGATCTCCCCTGTCACTCAATGCCAGTGACAGGGTATCGGATTTCATCAATGAGTCCGACTTTCGTTCCTCGATCCAGCTAATCTTGAAACCTCATCCACCATTTGCAGGCCTGATATGCTCGGGAAACTCCTACGGGGACTGTTGATCCTTGTTGCGCTGATCGTGACAGGCGCGCTGATCATTTTTTGGCGCTCCGACTACCACCGGCTCGCCCTTCCCACCGTATCAGGCATCACCGCCAAACAACTGTGCTCCATGGCATTCCTGAGCGGGCTGGAGCCGGAACGCACCCAGGCCATCTATCTCAAACCCCAGCTCGACTGGGCCGCTGATCTGGTCAGTGGTGAACTGAATCGCTCGGAGCGGTCGGCGACGGCCAGCGTCTATGGCTTCTATCGCCAGACCGCGTTCTATCGCGAAGGCCTGGGCTGCACGCTGGACCAGGACGGCGCGCTGGACCGCACTCTGAACGTGCCCATGGATGTCACCAACCGGCCTCTCTACACAGCCGATACCCGCCGCTACGATGCCGCCGCGATTGAAGAGGCACTGGATCGAGTCTTCGAGGAGCCCGCCGGCGGCAATCGCAACACCCTGGCCGTGGTCGCACTCCACCAAGGCGAAGTCATCGCCGAGCGCTACGCCGAGGGCATCACCGCCGATACGCCCTTGCTGGGCTGGTCCATGGCCAAGAGCGCAACTACGACGCTGGCTGGCACCATGGAAAGACTCGGCGAGGTCGATGTTTCTGTAGCCGGTGCCGTGCCCTCACCGGCTGATGCGGCCATCACGCTGGATCATCTGCTGCGCATGACCTCCGGTCTGGCAATCGATGAGCGTAATGACGGCACGGATCCGAACTCGGAGATGCTTTGGAAGAGTGCCGACATGGCCGCCTTCTCGGCCACCAGAGAACAGCGCCACGCGCCTGGTGAAGTCTTTGCCTATATGAGCGGCAGCACCAACCTGGCGATGCGTCACTTGCAGGACCGCCTGGGCCCGAATCTGAGCAGCCAGGTCCTCGCCATCCGGGAGCGCCTGTTCGCGCCCCTGGGAATGGCGACCGCCCTGATCGAACCCGATGTCCGTGGCACGCTGGTAGGCTCGTCCTACATGTGGGCCTCGGCGCGCGACTGGGCCAAGCTGGGTCAGTTGTACCTGGACGGCGGCATGGCCGGTGATCAAAGAATTCTGGATCCGGAATGGATCGAAGCCGTCGGCCAACGCACCCTGCCCTCGGACAACTACGGCAAGGGCTTCTGGCTCTACCGCCGCTCGGACACCTTGCCGAACGCCATCGAGATGAATGGCTTCCAGGGTCAGCACGTGGCCATCCTGCCGAGCCAGTCTCTGGTGATCGTGAGGTTGGGGGCTGCCAATCGACAGTCTTCGGGCATCGGTCGACTCGTCGACGATCTGGTCGCCATCGTTCGCGACCCGATAACGGCAAGCGAAGCCCAGGACGGGCTACCAGCGCTGTAAGCTTCGACCCGATCAGCGAGTTCGAGCGACAGAGACAAGATCAGTCTCGGCCAGGGACCAACCGCTGACCGTCCGACTGAAGTCCAGGTTGAAGATATCGGTGCTGTCGGCGTAGTTGATCGCGTAAGTCACCCGCGCACCCGTCTGACCAATCGCATCGACCGACAAGGGATCAAAGGGATTGCGGTCAGCAATTCGGGCCAGCGTTTCCGCATCGCTGCCCAGATCTGGGCAGTTTGCGGATGACCTTCCTGCGCAGGTCAACACAACAGCCGCCGAGTCCAGCACGTCTGCAAAAGCATTGACCAGGAGTGGATCAACGGCGAAATAATGCCCGTCCAGAGTTGTCGTGCAATCCTCCGAGTCGGTCAGGTAGTGCGCGCCCACGATAACGCCCGGGCCCAGATCCAGCACGCCACCCTGGATGACCTGGTATTCCCAGGTGGCGCCCTCGGAGACGCAGTACGGCGCCTGTAGAACCGGAGGATCCAGCAGCTCGACCAACCAGAGGGAAATCTCTTCTTCGGCGATGGCGCGCGTGCCCTTGACCGATCCCTTCCAGTAGGACGGCCAATCACCCTGATAGTCTTCGAGCACTTCGGGAAGCCCGGCCAGCTGGGCGGGCGCTACTTCGACAGGATAGGAACTTGAGGTCGATGAAGGCGTGGTCGTCAACGACACGGAGACACATCCCGTGGTCAGCATCATCACGAACAATGAGCAAATCAGAGCACGCATGGCCCTAAAGATATCACAGCCTCGCAGGGTCTTCTCATGACCCCAGATCCGAGATAGACCACTCAGAGGTCAGATAGATACGCTCGACCGTCCAGCATCAGGGACCTGAACGTTCCCAGATCACCCTGCTCCACGCTCTCTGTAATGATCTTCATGACATCAAGCAATGCTTCTCGCGGCTCACCGCCCTGCTCGTTCAACTGCTGGATTTCGAAATAGAGGTCCGGGTTCTCGGCGGCTACATCTCGAGCAATCGCCAGCTGTCGATTGAAGGTCGTACTGGAGACTTCGCTGAGCTCGTTGGCGCTCAGCCCCGATTGGGTCACGGCGGCAAAGAAAGCGATATTGACCGCGTGCGACAAACCCAGCACCCAGGCGATCAAGCGGTCGTGTTGTTCGATATCGATGCGCTTGATCTCGGCCATGGTCTGAGTAAACAGCGCCTCGGCCTGGCCGACAGCAACTTCGTTGCCTACATCCATGAACCGCACGTGGCGGCCAGACAGCAGGCGCGTGTCGGGACCGAACATGGGGTGCACGGAACAGATATTCAAACCGGCTGCAGCCGCCTGGCGCAGCGGTTCTATAAGCGGGCTCTTGATCGAGGCCACATCAAGAATCAGCCCCTGATGACCGCGGTCGGTGAGCTCCTCGAGGAG
>JBCDLQ010000033.1:0-10563 GCA_039414335.1 Pseudomonadota bacterium
CCCCCGGAAGCAGCATCCGACGAACGCAACTGGACCACGCCGGACGACGCTTCGGTTAGTGCCTATGAGGCATCCAAGACGCTGGCTGAGCGCGCAGCCTGGGACTTTGTGGCTGAACATCCGACTATGGCGCTGACCTCAATCAATCCCGGGGCTGTTTTTGGTCCAACCATGGATGGCCGATACGGCTCGTCTCTGCAGGTCGTGGAGCGAGTGATGAGCGGAAAAGAGCCCTTTGCGCCGCCCTTGTCGCTCCCCATGGTCGATGTGCGTGATGTGGCAACACTTCATGTTGCAGCGATTGATCTCGAAGCAGCCAAGGGGGAACGCTTCGCTGCGGCTGAAAATACGCTGAGCTTTCTGGAGGCGGCCAGGATCCTTTCGGCCTGGGACCCCAATTTGAAAACAGCGAAGCGAGAAGCGCCCGTCTGGTTGCTTCGCCTGCTCAGTCACGTCATGCCCGATGTGAAGGCGATTGTGGGTGGCATGGGGCGGAACCTGTCCGTATCCGGGGCCAAGGCTGAACGAGTCTTTGGCTTTGAATATATCCCGACCAGGGAGGCTCTCATCGCCTCAGCGGAATCTATCCGGCGCTATCAGTCTTGAGATCGTCTTGTTGGGGGAGTCACGTGCGCTCCCGTCCCCTCGCTCTCATGGACGCTGGCTTTCCTTACCGGATAATGGCTGTGAGTCGCCCGAGAACACATCAGGTGTGAGCGCCCAGGTCGAGATCAGGAAAGCGTTCATGGGATGTTCGACGGTGGGGCAGCTTTCACAATAGTTTGCCGGGCTGAACTCAGCGTGGGCGACGCCAGAATAGTCTGAGGCGTTTTAAGCCTAGGGTTCACTCACCCAATCGAACTGGGCATCGTCGTAGCGCCCGGAAGTGATCAGGTCGCGCATTCGCTGCATCGTCGTAAACGGGGAATCGACGAGCAGCCGATTGGACAGCCAACCGGGCACGGCGCCGCCAGGTTCCAGATGAGCGCTGGAGGTGATCCGCACTTCGCCGTTGCCGAGGGGCTGAAATGACCAACCTGTCGTGCCTTCGGCCAGGCGAACGGTGCGCCGTCGCTTCGGGCGTTTGCCGGTCACGAGCGTGGCCGTCATCGTGACTTCCAGCGTCTCTGGGTCCTGCGTCCAGACCACGTGGGTGGTGGCGTCACGGTCTGACACGGGCCAGGGCACGTCGTTCAACGTGTAGACATAGAACTCCGTTTCAGAGACGGTTTCGAAGACGTTGGATTCGGCGCACAAATCAGCCCATTCGGGGCAGGCTTCCGTATCCAACACCAAGGCTACGAGGGCGGACAGGGAGCTTGCGATCGTCATGGTGGATCGGACCGCGTCATAGGGAGAACCGGCGACGGCGCTGGTGAATACCTGAATACCGTCTCGATCACGTTTGGTCTCCCAATCCATCTCATCAGCCCAGCTCAGCTGGGCTGCGACCAAGCTCAAGGCCAGCGCGGCGCTGGCGCCTATCGGTCTGGTCATCGTAGTGAGCCGTTCAGGCGGACGCGGTGTCGGGACGGCCGAATAAACGGTGGCGGTTCAAAAAGAGCGTGATCGCTGCACAGACCCAGACGCCGCAGGCCATGAAAAACAACACGCCGCCGTCCGTATTGCCATCGCCGTCGATCACTCGGTCTACGCCCAGGGGTGTTCCCAGGTGGAAAAAGATCGCGCCCGACATCACCACCAGTGCGATCAATGCGCCCCAGGCGCGCGTCTTCGGGATGAAAAGCAGGAATACGGCAAACAGTTCAACCAGCCCCACGCCCAGGCCACCGTAGGTTTTGAAGGGCTCGGCGGCCCAAGACAGGACCCCAATGCCGGCCATCCAGTCGCCGATCGTGTTGAAAATAATCACCGTCTCCTCGGAGCCGGAAAATTTGAAAAACAAGGACTGAAGGAAGACAAAGGCGATAAACAGGATCAGGATCCAGGGCAGGATTTTATTGGCGGACATGTTGTTTTCCCTCGTGGTTTTGTGCTTGGCCGATCAGGCCGGCCGGATTCGCGATGGCTAAGGATAGTTCCGTGAGGATTTCCGGGTCAAAAAAAGGTAGCATCCAGCGTTGGTGAAAAAAGGTAAGGCCATGTCGGTGCTCAAGGTCAAGCGCCGGGTTCCGGAGACCAAACGATGTCGCCCATACTGATCGCACTGCTGGCCGCGGTGGGCTATGGCGCCTGGGCCGCTTATGCCAACCATGAGTATGGCTTGGAGACGGCGGTGATGGCCGGAACGGTCCAGGCGGTCTATGCCTTCCTTTCGACCTTGAGCGTGACCCACGTCGCGCGGTGGATTTTCTTCCGGTTCGGCTGTGCGATCAAAGGTATTGCGGCGGGTTTTCTCGCCAGCTTCGTGGTCATGCTGCTGTTTCCGCTGGTGGTTCATCGCCTGGCGGGAACGCCGGACCTCTGGCAAACGATATTGCCCGGCCTGATCTGGGGCAGTGTTTATCTGCTGGGCTACCTCGTGGCCGTGGATCGACGCGAGCGCCAGAGCCAACGAGCGCAGCCTTCGTCCTGAAGCGTCATTGGGTTGTCATTCGGATGAAAACAATAGGATCGTGATATGACCAAGCTCTCCCATCGAATGTCCCTGGCCCTGATGGCCTTCCTGCTCAGTAGCGTCGCCTGGGCTGATGATCCGATCTACACCGGGTTTTTCAGCAACACGGCAGTGAAGGGCTACGACACGGTGTCCTATTTTCAGGGCGACGGCGTGCCCCTGGAGGGAGACAGCGACTATTCCACGCGCTGGCGTGGTGCCAATTGGGAGTTCGAGTCACAGGCCAATCTGGATCTGTTTCTCGCCGACCCGGAACGCTATGCGCCGCAGTATGGCGGCTACTGTGCCTGGGCTACGGCCGACGGCCGGCTCGTGAGCGCCGATCCATTGGTCTACGCCATGGTCGACGGCAAGCTTTACCTGAACTACAACGACGACGTGCAGGAAACCTGGGACACAGACCGCCCTGGCTTTATCGCCAGCGCCGACGCGCAATATCCTGACCTGGTGGACCTGGACTAAGGCGAGCCTGACGTGATGGATCGAGTCGTGGGGGCGGGATCAACGCCAGCAGGAGCAAAAGGCGGCGATCTGATCGCGAGCTCCAAGGCGCCCTCCACGCGCGTGACATCCTTTTTTGAATTCTGGCCGTCCTGGCTGATGTACTTGCCCGTCGGCGTTCAGTGGTTGCTGCTGGCCGTCCGGTACCGTTCGATGACGGTTCCGTTCCTGGCCAATCCCGAACTCACCCTGTCGGGCATGGTCGGCGTCGCCAAAAGCGAACTGATGTCGCAGGCGACCGGAGCAGCGCAGTCGGCGATCCTGCCGTGGGTGCGCTATGCGATGGATGATCGCCCCCACGATGTCCAGCTGGATGACTGCCTGGCCCTGGCAGAGGCCAAGGGCATTAGCCTGCCGTTTGTGTGCAAGCCGGATATCGGCTGTCGCGGTGCTGGCCTGAAGTATATCGCCGATGCGCAAGACCTGGCTGCTGCCATGGCCCATTACCCGGTGGGTGCAGCTTTTTTGCTGCAGCGGCTGGCCAGCCACGAACCGGAAGTGGGCATTTTCTATGTGCGTGATCCCGCAAGCGGTGCCTACGCGATCGAGTCTCTGACCTACAAATATCTGCCCAGCGTCACGGGCGATGGTCAGCAGACGCTGGGAGAATTGATCGAAGCTGACGAACGGGCCGGTGCCTTGAAGCACCTGTACTTCGAGCGCTTCGAGGCCCGATGGAATTCCGTGCCTGCGGCCGGTGAGGCCATCGCGCTCGTGTTTTCTGCCAGCCACAGCAAGGGCGCGATCTTCCACGACGTGCGCCACTTGATCACGCCTGCCTTGACCGAAACGGTGCACGGCATGATGCAGGCCCTGCCGGCCTTCAACTACGGTCGACTCGACGTTAAATTTCCAGACCTCGCACGCCTGCAGCGGGGTGAAGGGCTTGAAGTGATCGAGATCAATGGGGCTAGCGCAGAATCACTCCACATCTGGGATAAGGATGCCTCATTCGGAGAGGCCCTTCGTGCCCTCTTGTGGCAGTATCGGACGCTGTTTCGGATCGGCGCACATTATCGGCGGAAAGGCCATCGACCGCCGTCAATCGGAACGCTCCTGCGCCACTGGAAACTCGAAAGAGAGTTGACTCGACATTATCCCCTGACCGATTGAGCTGCCGATGAACCGCAATCCCTTAGCCTTGCCGTCGATCAAATCCGCCGCACTTCGGGCGATTCTGAGGACTGTCGCGGGACTGAAACCCCTTGAAGCGATTTACAACCGGTGGTTGAGTCGGCCGACTGCCGATTGCGCGGAACCGTCGGCAACGGAGTTTATTGATTTCAGTCTTGAGAGTCTTGGTTGTCAGGCCGAGGTGCACGGGGAGGCGGTCATGGCGAGTTACCCCAGCGATGGCCCCCTGATCATCGTCGCGAATCACCCTTATGGCGGACTCGAGGGACTGTTGTTGACCCGCCTGTTGCTCACGGTCAGGCCGGATCTGAAAGTGCTGACCAATGAGATCTTGCTGATGATTCCAGAGCTTCGCGATGTGTTCATCGGCGTCGATGTTCTGGCCGAGGGGGCGGCGAGCAAGAACAGCCGCGGTATCCGACAGACCGCAAAGCATCTGGCGCAGGGTGGGGCGCTGCTCATCTTTCCTGCAGGAACCGTGTCGCGTTTGCAGCTGCCGTCGGGTCAGATCAGCGATGCGCCCTGGTCGACGATGATCGCCAGGTTGGCACGAAAGTACTCAGCGCCCGTAGCGCCGGTGTTTGTCGCTGGCCGTAACCCAATGCCTTTTTATTGGTCCGGCGTGATCCACCCCAGGCTGCGAACGCTGATGCTGCCCCGTGTCATGCGAAGCAAAAAGGGCCGGCAGATTCCCCTGGTCTTTGGCGATCTAATTCCGGCGTCTGATTTGCAGAAAATGGACAACGAGGCCGTGGCGACGGCTTTCATGCGATTGAGCTGCATGATGCTTGAGCCCTCGCCGTTGGCGGCCGCGACGAGTGACCTCGACGCGAGCGTGCCGATCAGAGCAGACCGCGAGACCGACCAGATCGTGGCGCATCTCGAGACCCTGTCGGATTGTGTGTTGCATGAGCAAAATAACTTTGTGCTCTACTGCGCGCCCTATGACGCCCTCGGCCCCGTGATGGAGCAGCTGGCCATTGAGCGTGAGCGAACCTTTCGCCAGGTCGACGAGGGAACGGGGCGGGAGTTGGACAGCGATTGCTTTGATCCCCATTACGTGCATCTGCTGATCTGGGACTCGGCCGCCCAGAAGATCGCCGGCGGCTACCGCCTCGGCAAGACCAATGAAATCGCTCGGCAGCTGGGCATCGATGCGCTCTACACCCAATCTCTGTTCAAGTATGACAAGAAGTTCCTTGACAGCCTGGGCGGAACGATTGAGGTGGGGCGCTCCTTTGTCACGCCGGATTATCAGCGTAACCCGCGCGTGCTCGACCTCCTGTGGAAGGGAATCGGTCGATTCGTGGTGCAAAATCCGGGATACCATACGTTGTTCGGCAGCGTGAGTATTTCAAAGCAGTATTCCCAGCTGGCCACGCTGCTGCTGAAGGAGACGTTCTTGACGCACTACGGCGCCTCTGGGGACATCCAGAAACAGGTCAAAGCACGTAAGCCTTTCGAAGCTGCCCGCGAACCCTGGACCAGAACCCAACTTGCGATGCTGAGCGAGATTCCTATCATTAACAAGCTGGTGGGTCGAATTGATGCGGGGCGGTCCATTCCCGTTCTGATCCGACATTACCTTTCATTAAACGGTCGATTTGTCTCCTTTACGGTCAACGAGGGCTTTAATGACGCGCTCGATGGATTGATTCTTGTCGATCTGCGCGCCACGCCTGAACGCTACCTCAAGCGATATATGGGGCCCGAAGGGATGGCTTTGTTTCAGGCAAAACATGGGTTATTGAAAAATGCTGCGTAACGCCTTCATCAATTCACTCTTGCAAATGAGGGCGTTCTTGGATGCGGTTCAGGCACTGCCTGAAGATGAGTTCAACGTCTTGTATATCAAGCACAATGCGGGCAAGCACCTTCGCCACGTATTCGACCATGTCTCGGCATTTTTAGAGAGCCTTCATTCCGGCGAGTTGGACTACGACAAGCGCAGCCGCGGCAGCTTGTGTGAGGTGGATTGTGATGTGGCTTCGGCGCTGATCGATGATTTGCTGTGCAAGCTGGAGCGGGCTTCACTGAAGAATCGACCGCTCAAGGTCTTGTCGGAAATTGATACGGACGAAACCGTTCGGCATCGATTCGATTCGAATACGGACCGCGAGCTGCTTTATCTGATCAACCACACGATTCACCATGCGGCCCATCTTCAGCTTTTGGCGAAGCAGTGTGGAATCGAATTGCCTGTCGATATGGGTGTGTCACCGGCAACGGCGAGTTTCCGTCGCCAATCAGCCTGCTGATCAGGTCCATTAATCACGCCGGCGCCGCCGAGCACGAAAGGGCGAGTGTTGGCAGAGGTCAGCGACGCCGTCAGTTCTCCGCCTTGTCAAAAAAGAGCAAAGCGGCTAATGTTGGGGCTTCTGTTGATTGAGAGCGAAGCAGGCTTCGTTCGGGAGCGTTCCCATGACCGACCATCTCGTCGCCTTCTGGAATTTGGAAAACCTCTTCGGACCGGAAAATCATCCCCAGCGCATTTCGTGGGTCGCTGATGATGTAGCTTCTGATCTGCGCGGCTGGACGCCCGCATTGTACCAGACCAAGCTCGACCAACTCGCCAGCATCATCCGGCAAATGAAGTCCGGCGCCGGGCCGGATATTCTCGGCGTGTGTGAAGTTGAGGACCACCATGTGCTGGACAAGCTCGTCACCACGCTCGGCCCGCTGCTGCCGAATCGCAGCTACGGCGTGATACACGCGACGGCTGATCTGAGCTCTCGTGGAATCGATACGGCGTTCCTGTTTGATCAGAACCTGTTTTCTGTCGATACGAACCTGGTCTTCAATCACTTTGTCATGCGCCGCACGGGCACGCGCGACATTCTCCAGGCGACGTTCCAATCACTGGGCTCTGGCGCTGAGATGGTGGTGATGGCGAACCACTGGCCATCTCGCTACGGCGGTGATGGTGCCGATGCGAGCGCTGGCTTTCGCGCGACGGCAGGGGAAACCATGGCCTACTGGCACAAGCGCATCCGCGAGGAGTCGCCCGAGGCGGACCGGACGCCCGTCCTGGCCATGGGCGATATGAATGATGATCCCTGGGACCGCTCGCTGACGATCAACGCGCTGGCCACGCGGGAGCGCGGGGACGTGGAACGCGCACGCTCTGAACGCTTCTATAACTTTACCTGGGAGTACGCGACCACGGCGGTCACGGACCATCAGGGCAACAGCCGCCTGCTCGAGGGCACGCTCTACTTTAAGAACAACGGCAATCTCTTCGATCAGATTCTGGCCAACCGCCCCTTGCTCGACAGCGGTCCGAGCGGCTTCAAGGTCGTCGATGGGAGCGCGGGCATCATTGCTTTTCCCGAGATGGTGTCGCACAAGAAGGGCGAGGGGCCGATCCGCTTTGGCTTGCCGAAGGGTAACGCTGCGGACAACGTGAACACCAGCGGTTTCAGTGACCACTTCCCCGTGGGAATCATGGTCACTGAAACCTGAGGCTGATCTGCGTTGAACGCCGGCCTTCTGCGTCTCACTCCTGGAAGCGATCGCTGAAGATCTGATCCGTGAGGAGGATGGCAGCAAGCGCGTCGATGTCGGCACCATCCCAGCTTGCATTGACCGTGCTGAGGTCCAAAAGAGAGGTAAAGGTCTCAGCTGATCGATCGTAGAGCGCGATGTCGTCATCACTGATAAAGGTCTGGCCGACAGGCCCGGGCACGAGCGTGTCGATGTCGAAACTCAATAAAAGATACTGATTATCGATCCAGTGAGCGCCGTCGACATTGACGCCATCAGGTAGAACCGCTGGGCCATCAAATAGAAGTGAGCTGAGGTCGCCATCAACGACGGTGATCAGATCACCGGGCGCGATAAATCCCAGGTTGGGGTCCAGGAAGAACCGATCGAAGGAAACGATGAGCTCATCTTCTTCCAGGTTATAACTCACGGCATCCAGGTCCACGCCGTCCGGCACCCCCGCAGCCCTTGCATCGAAGAGCAGGTTCAAGGCGCCTCCCGTCACGCTGAAGACATCGCCGGGGCGAGCTAGACTCGAGAAGAGTTCTATTGCCGTATCGATCGAGTAGAGGGGGCCGGTTGCTGGTCCGTCGTGGAGGCTATCGAGATCAACGCCTGCTCGATTGACCAACACTGAAATGAGATCGGTGGTGCCTGTGCCGACCGGTTGGAGGGAGAAGACATCACGATCGCGCCCCTGAAAAAAGCCCGGTGTATTCGGAGCAGGTACTCGCGCCTCGATATCACTTGAGACCAGAAAAGTCTGGAAGCTAGGTTGGGCCGCGACTGGCGGAGCCTGGGCGACGAGACCTGCCAACAGACACAAGGCGCACAGTAGTTTCAGCGTCAATTGCTGATCGATATGGATTGAGAAGCGTTCCATAATCAATCACAGTCTGTGGGTGTGTCACAGCGATTGGGCGCAATCCCCACGCAGGTTTCTGTACCGCCTCCAATGGACAGGATGTTGCTACAGAAGCCGCCGAAGATGCCGCCCACCGTGTTCGACACCATGGTGCTGTCCATGACTAGATGGGAGGCAAAGCCAGGAGAAATTCCCGTGCCGCCGTTTCGGCGGGCGATCACATTGGTAGCAATTGAACCGCTGGTTCCCGCCAATACGAGCCCGTTACCCCCGTTCTCCAGCACTTGGACGTCTTTGACCTGAGAACCATTACCGACCCAGATACCGTCCCTGCCGACACCCGTCACACGGCCGTTGAACACGGTCACGGAAGCATCATTGGAATCGGCTCGGATGCCGTCGCCTGTGCCGGCACCGCTGCAGGCATTGGGGCTGCCGGAACAGGTGACCGGGCCGATCAGGGAGAAGCCGTTGAGGTCGATCGTGACTTCATCGGCAGAAACTTGAATCAGCGTCTCATTGAGATTGTTTGTGGTCAGATTTCCGGTCAGGCGATAGCTTCCAGAATTGGCAATGGTCACTGGGAACCCGCTCGTATCACCATCGAAACAGCCAAAAAGGGAGCAGTCTTCGTTGATTTCGAAGACGCCGTCGGACGCGTGGACCGTAGTGAAGGCGATACCTATAATGAACAACAGCGTGAGTTTTCTCATGGCTAACAATCCTCAGCATTGAAGCAGTCAGGGGAAGTGGGAAACTGGCGAGCCGGCAGACGTTCAATGCGGCTCAAGAGGACTAACGAATCGCTGAGACAGACTGTGCCAGGAGGTCAGATGAATTCATCGGATCCAGAGCAAGGGGGCACATCCGGAGGCTTGGAGCCGGGGTCGGAAGACCCTGAGGCCTTGAAGCACTTCTACCTGGCGCTCAAGGCGGCGGCTCGTCGTGCGCGCCGCCTCAATCCGCAGCGGACGATGAACACCACAGCTTTAGTGCATGAGGCCTGGCTGCGCTTGGAGAGGGGCGATCGGGCGTTTGAAGACGAGCTGCACTACCTGAAGACCGCCGCCCTCGCCATGCGCCAGATTCTGGTGGATTACGCGCGTTACCGCGGTGCAGAGAAGCGTGATCGTGCTGGCGAGATCGAGTTGATCGAATCCTGCCTGCCTGACCTGGGTAATAAGCCCATTGCCGATTGGATCGAGCTCGATCATGCCCTGAGCGAGCTGTCGAAACTGGATCCTCAGGCCAGCGACGTGGTTCATTTGCGATTCTTCGCCGGCGTGTCCAATGCCAGGGCCGCCGATGCGCTGAATATTTCGCCGCGCAGTGCGGCGCGCTGCTGGAACCGGGCGCGGGCCTACCTGGTCGATCACCTGCAGGCTCATCCCCGGGTGCCAGATTGATGGCGGATCTGTCCCGATGACCACAGGTATTCAGCGCGACGGCAATCGATCGAAAACCCAGTGGCGCCAGGCTGCCGAGTTGTTTGATCAGGTGGCCACAGTTGATCCCACTCAGCGAGCAGCCATTCTCGGATCGCTGGACATTCAGCCGGAAGTCCGAGACTGGCTGGATCGCCTGTTGTCGGCTCATGACCAGCAGGACGCTGCGCTCATCGATGGTCAGATGACGACCTTGATTGAGGCCTTGTCACCAACAGGTCGCCATCGACCGGATGCGGCGGCCTTTACGGGAGAACGCTTTGGGCCCTGGCGGGCCGGCGCAGAGATTGGCCGGGGCGGCATGGGACTTGTGCTGGAAGGTGAACGCGCGGACGGCCAGTTCGACAAGCAAGTAGCGATCAAGGTGCTGGACCCGGGCGTGGTTGGCGAAGCCCTCCGCGGGCAATTTGCCCGCGAGATCAGGATACTGGCGTCCCTGACGCATCCATCGATTGCACAGCTGCTGGACGGTGGCTTGAATGAAGCTGGCGTGCCTTTTCTGGTAATGGAGCGAGTCCGAGGTCTCCCGATCGACCGCTTTTGCCTCGAGAACCGGC
>JBCDLQ010000034.1:0-10547 GCA_039414335.1 Pseudomonadota bacterium
AATGATCGCCATGGTCATGAAGTGGGTGATGGCGTTCTGATCCAAGTGGCCAATCTCATGCGCGAAGGAAAGCGAAGCTGTGACTTTCTCGCACGCTGGGGAGGCGAGGAGCTGGCAATGATACTGCCCGATACTCCCGGGGAGGCCGCCGCGGCGATCGCGCGCAGGCTGACCGATGCTTTGCGCGAGTTCGAGTTCAGAACCATCGCTGGCGTCGTTCGGGTTACGGCATCAGCTGGCGTAGCTGAGATGACACCAGATTGCGGCGATGTCGACGAGATGTTCGCCCGCGCCGACGCCCGCGTGATGCAGGCCAAGTCAGCCGGACGCGATCAGATCGTCTCTGGCTGAATCCGCCCATTCGGGGCGGCTGCCTATAATGCAGCGATGGCCGCGCTGCCCAAACCGATTCAGCGATTCTTTCGTCCACCCGATCCGGCGTTACTGGAAGCGGGTGCGGGCGGTGCACGATTGGTGGCCTGGACGCGCTTGTGGTTCTGGCTGTTGATTGGATTGGCGCCCGGAATCGGAATCGTCAGCAGTAGCGGCGAAATGCCGCGAGAAGTTGCCATTTCGACAGCTGGTGTTCTGGTGATGGTTGTCTACTCCATCGTCGTGCTGGTCTGGCTGCTGAAGCGCAAGCGACGCCCCCCTTCCTTGGAGGGCTACATCACCTCGACCGTCGATATCACGCTGATCACACTGACCATGGGTGCTGTGGCGCTGGCTGATCGACACGAGTTGATCGCCAACAGTCAGAGTCTCTGGGCGGTCTATCTGCTGGTGATCATCACCAGCTGTCTGAGATTCAATACGTGCATCTGTCTCTACATGGGCCTGCTCACGATTGTCCAGTACCTGCTGTTGATGTGGGTGGTTGTCGAGACCGGTGACGTTGAGATGAGCCGCTTCGATCTGCTGATCCAGAGCACGAAGGTCATGTTGATGGTGGCCTCCACTGGCCTGGCTATGGGGATCGTCAATCGTGGTCAGACCGTCGTGCAAGCCTCGGGCTTCGATGTCCTGACGGGTCTGGCCACTCGTCGCTATTTCGATCAACGCTTTGGCGACGAGATCGCGCGCGCTCGGCGCGATGACCAGACCCTGTCTCTTGCACTCTTCGATCTGGATCATTTCAAGAAGCTCAATGATCGTTATGGCCATGAGGCAGGCGATATCGTGCTAGCTCGCGTTTCGAGGTTGATGAATCGAAACAAGCGCTCGGAAGACTTTCTGGCGCGCTGGGGCGGCGAAGAGCTGGCCATGATCTTGCCGGGCGCCAACGCGGAAACGGCATTGAAGGTGGCCAATCGCATGGCCGCAGCGCTGCGCACTACGGACATTGCTACCGGTGCCGGGGCTGTGCGCGTGAGCGTGTCCGGTGGCGTCGCCGAACTGGATCGGGATGGCGCCGATGAGGAGACGCTGTTTGCCGCAGCAGATGCCAGGGTGTATGAAGCCAAGGAAGCCGGCCGGGATCGGATCGTGATCTAGCCGGCAACTGGCTTGCTGCCATAATCGGGCAATGGCCCGAGCGACCAATCGACTGAAGCAGTTCTTCAGCCCGCCCGATCCGGCGCTGCTGGAAGCGGGTGCTGGTGGGGCTCAACTGGTGGCCTGGACGAGACTCTGGTTCTGGCTGCTCGTCATGCTCGCGCCGGGGCTTGGCCTGATCCTCCGAGTCGAAGAAATGCCGCTGCAGTTGAAGCTCTCAGCGGCCGGCGTTGTCGTGATCATTGTCTACTCACTGGCCGTTCTGCTGTGGTTGCGCCGGCGGGATCGCCGGCCACCGTCATTCGAAGGCTACGTCACCTCGACCGTCGACATCACGCTGATTACGCTGACCCTGTTACTGGTTGCCCTGAATGACCGCTTTGAGTTGGTGGTCTACAGCCAGAGCGCCTGGGCCATCTATCTGCTGGTCATCATTACCAGCTGTCTTCGCTTCAATACGCGCATCTGCCTGTACATGGGTCTGATGACGATCGCGCAGTACGCGGGGCTGCTAGCCTTCATTCTGGCTCGCTACGACATGACGCTGAGCAGCTACGACGTTCTGATCCAGGGTTCTCGCTTCATGTTGATGGCAGCGGCAACGGGCCTCGCCCTGGGGATCGTCAATCGAGGCCGCGCAGTCGTTCGCGCTTCCGGTTTTGATGTGCTGACGGGCCTGGCGACGCGGCGATATTTTGATCAACGCTTCGGTGATGAGATCGAACGGGCTCGTCGTGATCGACGGACCCTGTCACTGGTCGTGCTGGATCTCGACCATTTCAAGGCCCTGAATGATCGCTATGGACACGATGCCGGTGACCAGGTGCTGAAGGAAGTTGCCCGGCTGATGGCTCTGGATTTGAGTCGCGAGGATTTTCTCGCGCGCTGGGGTGGAGAGGAGTTCGCCGTGATTCTCCCCGGTGCCAGCGTTGAGGCCGCGCTGGAGATCACGCAACAGCTGGCACAGCGAATTCGCTCGACGCAATTTTCTACGGGCACTGGCAGCGTGGAGATCACCATCTCCGCCGGCATCGCGGAACTGGATCGGGACGGCGACAACGAGTCTGCGCTTTTTGCGGCGGCCGATGGCAGAGTCTATGCGGCCAAGGACGCAGGCCGCGACCGGATCGTGACCTGAAAAAAAGAGCAGGGCCCACAAGGGGCCCTGCCAGCACATGACCGCACGCGGTCAGGGGTCGAACGCTTCAGTCGCCGTTGTTGCCTTCGAAGATGCTGTCGAGGTCGAAGCCATCGAACATGTTGCCGCTTCCGACCATGCGGCCGACGAGCACCGGGTCCATTTCGCCGTGGATGTTGGCCATGACGACCGTTTCATTGGACTCGCGCACCATCAGCACCATGCCGGTGACGTACTGGCCTGATTCGAGCATGAACAGATCGACCTGCTCGTCATCCTCGCGAACCTGCAAGGCCTGCGTCCAGCCTTCGCCGATCAGTTCGTTGACAGCAAGATCGATTTCCACTGCCAGATCGGAGGTGTCATCCAGGTCTTCGAAGACCATCAGGCGTACACCGTAAATGCCGCCGAGCACGGTGGACATGTCCGGATTCGAATTGCCCATGGTTTCGGCAAAACCGGCCATCATGGCGGGACCGAAGTTGATGTTGACCTTGGGCTGCAGACCAGCCGTGAGTCCGTCGATATTGAAATAGCCATCCTGGGCCTGGGCGCTGCTTGCGATCAGGCCGGTGAGCATCAGCATCGCGAAGACAGACGCTTTTATTTTTGATTTGAACATGGTGTTCTCCTGGGGTTTGGGTTTGAGGCAATCGGGCTATTGCGATCGGGGAGTGCTGGGTTGGAACCAGCGGCGGAATGAGTTCTGATAGGGCAACGGTTCGATCTGGATATCCAGCGAGGGCATATCGAATCGCGGCAGGGCCAGATGCGGGCTGACTTCGCGAGTCGTGACCTGGGCGATCTGCTCGCCGGACTGATTCAGCGTTGCCATCACGAGGGTCAGCTGGGCCCAGTCTTCAGCGCTGATATTAGCGGCAGGTCGGTGCTCGCCGAAGGGATCCAGCGCCAGTACGACGACCATGCTCAGTACCACGGCCGCGGCCATGGCGAGCCATCCCGTCGATCTCAGTGAGGGGCTGTGGGCCTGAGTCATGACGGCACTGCGCAATTCCTCGGGCAGCGCGGGGGCTTCAAGACTTCCCAGCGCCTCTTTCAGTGCCCGGTCGGCGCCCAGTTCCAGGTCATGACCCGGATCGTCTCCGTTCAGAAGATGCTGCTCCTGTGCCAGGTCGGCCTCGAAGCGCCCGTCCGTGAACGGATTTCGTTCGTGTTGATCAGGCGACTTGTTCATGACAACTCTGCTCCAGATACCGACGCAAGGTGCGTCGGGCTCGAAAGGTGTAGACCTTGACCTGATTCGGGGTCAGGGCCAGTGTGTTGGCTACGGTCGCAACGTCCACATCCTGGATGTCGCGCAGAATGACCAATGACCGGGCTGGCTCGGGCAACTGACGAATCGCCTCGTGCAGCTGCTGAGCTCGCTCGTGATGCTCGGTCGCAGCAGCGGGCCCGTGATCGTCGATGTGCCTTCCCAGCTCGCGATCAACCGATTGCACCTGCTGAAGCAGTCCCGATTGACGCTGCTTGGCGCGGATCCGGTCGAGACAGGCATTGCGCGTGCAGGTGATCAACCATGCGCGCTCGGCACCTCGATCAATGTTTCCCAGCTGATGCCACAACTTGACCAGACTGTCCTGCACTACATCCTCCGCATCCGAGGCTGACTTGAGCATCAACCGAGCCAGCTGCAACAGCCACCCGCCATGCTCATCGACCAGTCCCTCGAATCGCTGCTTCATGACCCTTTAAACGTTTCAGAACGGGGAGGGTTACAGGGTGGGGGGATTTTTTTGTTTTTGACAGTGCCAGAAGTTTTGGGACGGGTTGGCTTTCTTTTTTTGGGGGTTTAGATAGGCGGGTTTTTTGTTGCTGCGAAGGGCTTTGGGTCAAAAGCGCTTGTCGGCATTCGCCGTGCGAATAAACGTCAGAAGCGCTTTGTTTCATCCACGAAGCGGGTTCAGACAAGCGTTTTTTGACTTTCCAATGCCACCAACCGGTCAACCTCGATGGCACGCTGCAGCAATGCATCTTTTCGCAAAATTTCCTATGATGACGCTCCCCTAATTTCCCTCTCCTGGAGAAAACGTGATGAGTGCTTGGAGCAAATCTTTGGTGTGCGTTGGATTGTTGATGGGTCTTGCGGCCTGTCAGCAGTCGGCGGATGAGGTCGAGACCGCAGATATGGAAGCGCCGGTTGAAGACGTGGTCGAGGAGGTTGTCGAGACTGAGCAAGTCACCATTGTCGATCCGGCGCCTGAGATGTCGGCGACCTCGGATCGTCTGGCCAGCGTGCTGGCGATGCAATCTGAGGACGCCCAGGCTCGATATGGCGCCCGTCATCCTAAGGAAACGCTGGAGTTCTTTGGAATTGAGCCCGGTATGACTGTGGTTGAAGCGTTGCCAGGTGGTGGCTGGTACTCGAAAATCCTCATTCCCTATCTGGGTGCTGAGGGCACGCTGGTGGGTGCCAACTATCCAATCAGCCTGTTCGAGCAGTTTGGCTTCGCAACGCCTGAATTCATGGAGAGCATCGCCAACTGGCCTGTCACCTTCCCGCTGGAGGCTGCTGCTTGGTGTGCGGACGATTGTGCAGCGGTTGAGGGTTTCTGGTTGGGTGATTTGCCCGAGTCGCATATCGGAACGGCCGATGCTGTCGTGTTTATCCGTGCTTTGCACAACATGGCGCGATTCCAGAATGCTGGTGTCGATCAGTTTCTCGATCAGGCCTTGGCTGATGTCTTCGCTGTACTCAAGCCTGGCGGCGTATTTGGCGTGGTTCAGCATGAGATCAGCGAAGAGATACCCGATGAGGCCGTGACCGGAGAAGCGGGTTATCTGAAGCGGAGCTTTGTGATTGCACAGGCCGAAGCGGCCGGTTTTGTTCTTGAAGAGGCCAGTGATATCAACGCCAACCCTATGGATCAGGCCGGTGTTGGCGATATCGTCTGGAGGCTGCCGCCAACCCTGGGTACCAGCCAGGAAGACCCGGAGCTGCGGGCGGAGCTGGAGGCGATCGGTGAGACCAACCGCATGACGCTCCGCTTCCGCAAGCCTGCGGAGTAAGGATCGCTACAGTCAGGGTCGACAGCTCAGTTGCCCTGCCTCGGACCATCGATTCGCTCGGGACTGCCGGGCGTGTCGATGGCGTTGTTCTTCAAATTTCCTGCGACCCTTTCAAGACCTTGACCGTCTGACAGGTGGACTGCGGTTCTTTTCAGTCCACAGAAACTTTCGGATCAATACAGGGACTCGAATGCCATGGGCAGAATCAACGCGCTGATCATCAGCGCTGTCATTGTTTGCGCTTCCTCACTGGCCACGGCCGAAGACCGCTGCAACGTTGGCGACTTGACCGGGCCCCCCTCAGTCGAGGCTTGGCCCGCTGAAAAGCCCCTGCCGGTCGATGCCATCCCGATGGAGCAATGGTTTGTTCATGGTCCCGATTGGATCGTGGCACCCGATGTCTGCGTGGCCAGCACTGTTGCCCGGGAGCTGGACGCAGCCCGCTCGATGTTCGATGCGCGGTTCCAGGCGCCGACGACACGAGGCGCCGTGGTGAGTGTCCGCTATGCCACACAAATGGCAGCCCTGCGAGCGGCCGGTGTGGACTGGGTGCTGCCCTGGCGGTTTCCCGAACTGACAGCTGACGTTGATCCGGTTCGTGCGGCGCTTGAAGAGCAGATTCGAGGCCAGATCGAAGCCCAGCTGAGCACGCGTGGCCAAACGCCAGATCCGACGCGGGTCGACGCGCTCCTCGCCCAGGCGCTCGCGCAGCTGGATGAACAAAGATCCGTGAGTGATTCGTCCGAATCCAGTTCGACCACGGGCAAGCGGATGGATGCGATTCGCCACGAAATTGCGCATTTGCTGTTCATGCGCGAATTGTGGCCGTCGACTTCCAATGGCGCTCAGCAGTACGGCGGTGATGCACCCGATTGGCTGGATGAGACGGCCGCCGTGCTGGCCGAAAGCGAGTCCATGACCCGTGACCGCCGGGCGGCATTGATCGACGCCGTTGGCGCAGAAACCCTGCTTCCGCTGGCCGAGTACCTCAGCATGCCGCATCCGTCATTCGGTGACGGCGCCTTCGCCGCGATGATCGAAGAAGCGCGCGCCAACGCGGACGATACGGGAGTGATCTTCATTACCACTGAAGACAGCGACGCTCGGATTGACGATGCCGCCTTGTTCTATACCCAGACGCGCGCCTGGATCGATTTCCTCACCGAGCGCTCGGGTGAGCGCCAGGTGTTCGCCCATATCACCGAGGCACTGAAGGCAGGGGCTTCCTTCGAAGGCTGGCTTTTGGCCGAAGGCCCAGACTTGGGCTTGCCGGCCCAGCTCCCGTTGCTAGAAGCCGAATTCTTGGCCTGGGCCAGAGCAGCCGCCCAGGCTGATGCCTAGCGAGCCAGCGGCAGGAACAGGACTTCGCAAAAGAAGTGGCTCAGGGAGAGGGGGTTTCGAACCGGTCCTCGAAGACTTCGTCGACGGGGGCGACATACTCTGATCCGCTGATGGTCGCCGTCTCGACGATCGTTGCGCCGGCGATTTGCAAGAGCTCGCTTTGATAGTCGGGCCCAGTGCCGTCGAAGGTCGGATTGATCACGCTGCTCAAGGTGAAGCTGACGGTCTCGCCAATGCTGGCTGTGCCGCCAGTAATCTCGATCGCCACTTGAGTGGAATTGCCGCCACTGAGCGCAAGGTTCAAGGTGCCGCCACTGAAGTTCAACAGCTGTGCGCCGCTGTAATCCGGACCCTGGACAGCGATATTTCGAACGATGATCACGAAGCTGTCATTCAGGGCTGTCGACGGGGTGAATGAGAAATCATAGTTGGTCAGTGCGCTTGTCGCATTGTTGGCTGGCCCAAAGGTGGCGTTGTCCATCAGGCCCACAACGGCGACATCAAAGCTGTCGCTAATGGCGCCGTCGACATCGCTGGCCTCCACGGTGATGGTGGTCGATCCCGGACCGGTCGGGGTCACGATCAAGCTGTTATTGACCAGCTCAGCCGTGGCGATCAGTGGGTCATTGCCGGGCAATACGGCATAGGTAACGGGGTCGCCATCGTCTTCATCAAAGACGGTGGAGATATCAGCCACGACGGTGGCGGCACCGTCGACTTCGTTGAGGCTCTGGTCTGTAATCGGATTGACGACGAAGGGCGCGCCGCCGGCCTCAAAAACGTTTCCCGGCGCGGTACCCAGGTCGAAGTTCTCAAGCAAGGCGCTGTCGGTAGTTCGGATGACATAGTCGGGTCCCAGGCCAGCATTGCCTGGATTGACGACGTTGTTCAGAGTGATCGTGATCGGTGTTCCCGCTGCAGCAGTACCAGAATTCAACGAAACCCTGAAAGCTTCTGATCCGGGGATGGGGAGTGAGGCTGAGAGCGAACCGCCGGAGAAGGTCAGTGAAGCACTGCTGTAGTCTGGCCCAGACGGTCCACTATTGACAACAATGTTTTGTCCAGCTGACAGTGCACCGGGTGTAGTGAACGTCAAGACATAGGACGTCGTCTCTCCCACATCGAGGCTGCCGGGCGTCATGATTGCATCATCGATATCGCCGACGACACGAACATCGAAACTATCGACGACAGAGCCGTCGACGGCGGTCGCGCGAACGTTGACTGTGGTCAGTCCTGAACCCACCGGTGTGACCAGCACACGGTCATCCATTGTGACTTCAGCGGTGGCGATCGCGGGGTCCGTACCCGGATCCAGTGAGAAGTTCAGCGGGTCCATGTCCGCATCCTCAAAGACCGTATTGAGATCGCTGGATGCTTCGGTTGCTGCACCATCCTCGAAGAGTGCTTGGCCGCCAGTGAGGTCGGCGATTGGAGCGACAACCACCGGCTGGCTGCTGTCGCCGGTGTAGACCGTGCCGGGAAGGGTGACGAAGACGGGGATCGGCGGGTTGCTGTCCGTATCGATCTGGCCGATCGTGTAGTCGGGTCCGAGCCCCACGGTACCGGGGTTCACGACACCAGCAAATTCCAGCGTAATGACCTCACCTGCACTGGCGGTGCCACCGAGAACCGTCATGTTGACCGAGGTTGCCGTCTGGGACGTCACCAGAATATTCAGGCTGTTTCCGCCCGTAACGCCATTGAGTGCTGCCGATGACAGATTCGCACCGCCGTTGCTATTGACGAACAGGCTGGTTGTTGAATCCATGTTCTGGGGGAGCTTGTAGGACACGTCATAGGTCGTCGTGACGCCGACAGACGTATCCCCCACGTCGACCTGATTCGCACTGGCCGATACGGTGCTCATCAACAAGCACCATAGACATGGAATCAACACGCTGAATAACGGATAACGATGATTCACGATTGACGACTCCCTGTATTTGCCCACACACTGCGACTCACCTTGGCCCTCGCCGGGCGTCAAGTCAAATCGGCGAGTGCCTTTCCCAGACCCTGGATGACCGGAGATCCTACCCTTGGCGGATGACCGTTTGATTGTCGAATACGGACCACTGGCCAGGCATCGCAGCGAGATTGCTCAGCAGCAGAAGACGCGGCGAAACCGTCTGCTGATCGCCGTGCCGCTGGGTCTGATTCTGGTGATGGCGGCGGCTCAGGTCAGTCTGCCCCTGGCCATGCTCGTGGGAATTGCCTCGGTGCTGACTGTGTTCTTTCTGGCCTTGCCCGGCGCATCCAGCGTGGATGCGGGTGAGTTGGCCGGCGTAGAAGGGGAAGTCGCCGTGCTCAAGCAGCTGCAGCGCCTGCCCGACGAATTTCTCGTGCTCAACCGGGTATCTCTACCCGATGCAGCGCTCCCGAACGGCAAGCGCGAGCTGGATTTCATCGTCGCCGGTCCGACCGGCTTATGGATCATTGAGGTCAAGAACACGCCCGGGCATCTGCGCGTGGTGCCGGAAGAACGGCACTGGCCACTGGCGCGTCGCGCCGGCTGTGGCTCGAATCCGTCCTGGAACGGCTTCAGAAGTCCCGTGCCCCAGGCCCTGGCGCAGGTCGAAGCGCTGAAGCGCTGGTTTCTGATCCACGGGCAGGTTGTCAGTGCCCGGGCTGCTGTGGTCATGGCCCATGCGGAGACGGCAATCAGCGATGCAGAACTCGCCCCCATTCCCGTCTTGCTGCGGGATCAGGTCGCTGAGGTGATCCGCGATGCGACGCCGCAAGCGCTTCCGCACCCCGTTTTGGATCGATTGACCAGACTACGGGGTTGATCCGTTTTCCTGTCAACGGCCTAACGCAAGGTCAGGCGAGATACGGCGCGTGATTCAACGACGGAACGATCGAAGGGGACCACCCAGGGCTCGCCTGTCATGAAATCATCAAGCTGGTCGGCGAAGTGCGGACTCAGCGGATGACCGGACTGACCCAGCGTGAGATTCAGGGTGAAGGCATCGGGATCGGACCAGTCCATCACGTAGCGCATGGACGCGCCGGCCCGGGCCGTAAGCGTTTGGCGGGTTTCGTCCCAGGCGTGATAGGTCACGTTCAGACTGCCCGGTCCCGAACCGATGGGCAGGGGGCCTCGGCTCAGATCCAGCCAGGCATTCAGTGGGCCCGATACGGCCAGCGGGTGATTGATCGTCAGGGTCTGAATCTCGCCCAGCGGTCGAACACCGTAGTCCAGCACTTCCGTCAAGGCACGAGCTGCCGCTTCATCACGATCCAGTGCGGCCAGACTGAACCCTTCTGTCGGCTGATGGAGCCAGTCATCGAGCAGCGTGCGACCAATCCGCCAGTTCTCCAGGGGGCCAGCGTTAAACAAATGTTCCGGCAAAACCTGCCACCAGTGCGCAAAGAGACCGGCCAGCTCCGAGTCCGCATCCATGACCCGGTCCCAATTCCTGAGGTCGGTGGCCAGGTCCTCTCGACCCTGAGCTTCGGCGATATCGGCCAGCCAGGGCGTCCAGGCCACGGCGCGGTCCGAGGTGCGATCCAGCTGCATCTCGCGCATCAGGGCCGGTGAAAA
>JBCDLQ010000035.1:0-10463 GCA_039414335.1 Pseudomonadota bacterium
CGATGCGCTGGACCTCTGCTACACGAAGGGTCACGTGGATACCTTCGTGGTCATCTCCGGTGATTCCGACTTTTCACCGCTGGTCTCCAAGCTCAGAGAGAACAACAAGACCGTGATCGGGGTCGGGGTCAAGAGTTCGACCTCGGACCTGCTGATCGCCAACTGCGACGAGTTCATCTTCTACGACAATCTGATCAGCAAGCCGAAGCGCAAGGCCAAAAAGAAGGCCTCGAAGAAGAAAAAGAAGACGGCCGCCAAATCGGCCGATGACAAGCAGCAAAAGGCCTATGAGCTAGTGCTGGCCACCACGGAAGATCTGTTCTCGGAACGCGATGCGGAAGAGAAGGTCTGGGGGTCGATGGTCAAACAGGCCCTCAAACGACGCAAGCCCGGCTTCAGCGAGTCCTATCACGGCTTCAAGAGCTTCAACCATCTACTGCAGGAGGCCGAGAAAGCAGGGCTTCTCGAACTGCAGCACGACGAAAAGTCGGGCGGCTACATCATCAAGAGTTTCCGCTCGGAGGATTGAACCTCCAAGCGGCTCGCTAGCGCGGGACTACTCCGAAGCTTCCGAGCGGATGTAATGCACTTCCCGCTGCGGGAAAGGAATGGAGCAACCGGCCGCTTCCAGCTCGGCCTTCAAGGATTCCAGGAGATCGCTCCGGACAGCCCAGTAGTCGCTGGTCTTGACCCAGGGCCGAATGGCGAAGTTGACGCTGGAATCGGCCAACTCCATCAGCATGATGTTCGGTGCCGGATCATTCAGAACGAGGTCGTGGCCTTCTACCACTCGCTTCATGACGGCCTGGGCCGTTTTCAAGTCATCGCTGTAGCCCACGCCCAGCACCAGATCGATCCGCCGCGTGTCGAAGGCGGAGTAGTTGGTGATCGGTTGAGACGTGATCTCGCTATTGGGAACGATCACGTGGCGGTTGTCGGGCGTGACCAGTTCTGTTTGAAAGATGCCGACGGCCTTGACCGTGCCGGAGACGCCGCCCGCCTCAACGAAGTCATTCGTGTCGAAGGGACGAAAACCAACCAGCATCAGGCCGGAGGCGAAGTTGCTCAATGACGCTTGCAGCGCCAGGCCAACGGCCAGCGCCGCGCCGCCCAGAACGGCGATCAGCGGAGTGACGGCAATGCCCAGATAGCTGATGGCGATCAGAATGACCGACAGCAGCAGAAAGACATAAACGATATTCCCGACGAAGTTGATGAGAATTTCATCGAGGTGCTTGCGGGTCATGGCTTTGCGCATCAGGCCGATGATGGCTTTGGCGATCCATCGACCAATGATGAAGATCAGCAGGGCAACGACGAAGTGCCAGCTGAAGGACCAGATTTCGATCCAGCTCAGGTTGTTGAACCAGTCCTGTAGTGCTTGCATGCTCGTGCTCCTGTTGCAGTATCAGTGCGGGGGAATCAGAACCAGTCGCCGCCCTTGTTCAGGGTGACTTCGATCTTGTCGCCGAGCTCGGCGATCTGCTCAATGGCATAGTCCAGCTGCTCGGCGACCACGGGGCTGTAGAGCAGGTTTTCGCACAGCTTGATGAAGGACACGCCTTCCAGATCGCCGATGGCCAGATAGCCCGTGCGCAGCATCAGATTGACGCGCAGGCACTTCTCGGCGCTGTGTTCGGCCAGCGGTGCCAGCGTGGATTCAATCCGCAGGAAGCGCTTGCCATCCTGATTCTTGAGCTCGGCGACGAACACGCTCTGGCGGCGACCTTCGTCACCGACGGGGACTTCCAGTCCGAGCATGAACGGCTCGTCGTGAACCACGTCATAGTGTTCTCGGACGAAGTCTCCGATCGCAGCAAAGGTTTCCATTATTTGGGCTCCAGTCGGACGGCACCGTCGAGGCGGATCGTGGTGCCGTTGAAATAACGATTCTTGACGATGTGGGCGGCGAGATCAGCGAACTCGGCTCCCTGACCCAAGCGTTTCGGGAAGGGAATGGATTCCCCCAGGGCCTGCTGGACCGCCTCCGGCATGATATCGACCATCGGTGTGTGGAACACACCGGGGGCGATCGTCATCACGCGCACGCCGATGCGGGTGAACTCGCGTGCCATCGGCAGCGTCATGCCGACCACGCCACCCTTGGAGGCGGAGTAGGCGGCCTGACCGATCTGGCCTTCGTAGGCGGCTACGGAGGCGGTGTTGATAATCACCCCGCGCTCCTGATCTTCAGCCGGATCATTCTCGGCCATCACGGCTGCGGCGGCCTTGGCGATATTGAAGCTGCCGACCAGATTGACCATCACGGTGTTGGAGAAAGTCGCCAGCGGCATCGGCGCTTCGCGACCGAGCACACGGCCCGCGCCCAGGATGCCGGCGCAGTTCATGGCTACATTCAATCCGCCCAACCAATCCCTCGCTTCAGCGATCACGGCCTCGGCCTGATCTTCCTGAGTGACGTCGATCTTGAAGAACTTCGCCTTGTCAGCACCCAGCGCCTCGACGGCGGCCGCGGCCTTGTCTTCGTTGACGTCCAGAAGCGCAACGCGCCCGCCCTCGGCAACAAATTTCTCGGCCACGGCAAAGCCCAGCCCGGATACGCCGCCAGTAATCACGGCCTTGATGGCACCTAGATTCATTGGGTCAAATTTCCTTGTAATTCAAAATCTTTAAATCGCAAAGCAGCGAAGCAGCAAAGAAAAAGAGGAAAGCTCTAGATTCCATGGACTACGCGCTTGATACCCTGTTTGAGCAGTCTGTGGTTCCAATTGATCAGCAAACCCAGTTTCAGACCGGATAGCTTCAGGTATGTGAAAAGCTGCGCTTCGTGAATTCTATTCTGATTTTGGCTGATCTTGTTTTCGATGATCAGGTTGTTATCGATCAGCATGTCGATTCGAAAGGCTTTCTCGATCTGATGGCCGTCATATTGGATTGGCAACAGAACCTCAGTTTCGACTCGATGACTGCGATTTTCGAGCTCGATCTTCAGGCACTCTTGATAGGCTGATTCGAGCAGTCCGGGGCCGAGTGTTCGATGCACCTTCAATGCAGCATCAACAGCGGCTTGCGCGATTTCCTCAAGCGATTCCCTTCTCATTTTCCTTTTCCTTTTCTTCTTCTCTTCCTCTTTCTCTTTCTCTTTCTTTGCTGCTTCGCTGCTTTGCGATTTAAAGGTTTTAATCAGTTTCTCTTCAGGATGGCCTGGCCCGTGCGGGAGCGAGGGCGGCCGAGTTCGCCCGCGATCCAGTCGCCGACGCGAGCCATGGCCAGCAGGTCGACGCCGGATTCCATGCCCAGTCCATCCAGCATGTAGACGACGTCTTCCGTCGCCACGTTGCCCGTGGCACCGCGCGCGTAGGGGCAGCCGCCGAGGCCGGCGACGGATGAATCGATGATCCGGATGCCTGCGTCCATGCAGGCGTGGATGTTGGACAGAGCCTGGCCGTAGGTATCGTGGAAGTGCACGGCCAGCTGTTCGACGGGGATGTGCTCAGCCACGGCCTTGACCATGTCGCGCGCCTTGGCCGGCGTGCCGACGCCGATCGTGTCGCCCAGGGAAATCTCGGCGCAGCCGGCATCGAACAGGGCGCGGGAGACTCGGACGACTTCGCTGACCGGGACCTCGCCCTGGTAGGGGCAGCCCAGTACGGTCGAGACGTAGCCGCGCACGCGCACGCCGTCTTCCGTGGCCCGCTCGATGACCGGCGTGAATCGCGCCATCGATTCCTCGATGCTGCAGTTGATGTTTTCCTGGTTGAAGGCTTCAGAGGCCGCCGTGAACACGGCGATTTCCTCGGCACCGACAGCGCGCGCTCGCTCGTATCCGCGCACGTTGGGAACCAGCACGGGGTAGTGCACGCCGTCGGCCTTATCAATTTGACCGAAGACCTGGTCCGCGTCGGAAAGCTGCGGAATGACGGGTGCTCGCACGAAGCTCGTGGCTTCGATCACCGACAGCCCCGTTGCCGACAGGCGGTCGATGAGCTCGACCTTGACCGCTGTCGGAATCGTGTAGGGCTCATTCTGCAGGCCGTCTCTCGGGCCAACCTCGACGATCCGAACCCGATCACTCATCGGTTCAGACCAGCTCGATGGCTACGGCCGTGGCTTCACCACCGCCGATGCACAAGCTGGCCACACCACGCTTGCCACCTCGGGCTTTAAGGGCGTGGATCAGGGTCACGATAATGCGTGCGCCGCTGGCACCGATCGGGTGGCCCAGAGCGCAGGCACCGCCGTTGACGTTGACCCTGTTGTGGGGCAGACCCAGGTCTTTCATGGCCGCCATGGTGACCGTTGCGAAGGCCTCGTTGACCTCAAACAAATCGACATCGTCGACGCTCCAGCCCGCTTTCTCCATCACCTTCTGCATCGCGCCCACGGGCGCGGTGGTGAACCACTCGGGCTCATGGGCATGGCCGGCCTGGGCGACGACGCGAGCCAGCGGCTTGATGCCTCGGGCCTCGGCGTTGCTCTCGCTCATCAGCACCATGGCGGCTGCGCCGTCAGAAATCTTCGAAGAGCTGGCCGCCGTGACCGTGCCGTCCTTGGCAAAGGCCGGACGCAGAGACGGCATCTTTTCGATATTGCAGCGCGGCGGCTCCTCGTCCTTGTCGACCACGACCTCGCCCTTGCGGGTCTTGATCGTGACCGGGGTGATCTCTGCGTCGAAGGCACCTGAGTTCATCGCTTCCGTAGCCCGCTCTACGGATGCGGCTGAGAAGGCATCTTGCTCCTCGCGGCTGAATTCGTACTTCCCGGCACACATCTCGGCGAAGTTGCCCATCATCTGGCCGTCGTAGGGGTTCTGCAGGCCGTCGAAGAACATATGGTCCAGTGCCTGAACGTGACCCATACGCAGGCCGCGATTCATCAGGTAGGGGGCGTTGGTCATGGACTCCATTCCGCCGGCGACCACGATGTCGGCCGAACCGGCAGCGATCGCGTCGCGGGCCTGCATCACTGCCTTCATGCCGGAACCGCAAACCTTGTTGATGGTGGTCGCGCCTGCCGACAGGGGCAGATCAGCGCCCAGCGTGGCCTGACGAGCCGGTGCCTGGCCGACGCCAGCCGGCAGGACACAGCCCATGATGACTTCGGAAACGTCCTCGCCGCTGATGCCGGCATCTTCGACAGCTGCGCGAATAGCGGCGGCGCCCAGAGACGTAGATTTCACAGGAGCGAACTGGCCCTGAAAGGAGCCGATGGCGGTGCGGCGGGCGGAAACAATGACTACTGAGTCGCTCATGAGAATCTACTCCGGGTTCGATTTGTTGAGTCAAGGCCTCGCATTATCGCAGTTTGGCTGGCCTGAAAGGCTTGATTTGCCTCAAAGCGGGCGAGTTCGTCGGGAACTGTAGATGAGGGGTAGCGTCATAAATTGCAATGCTCAGCCAAGACCAGGAAAGCACGCCATGATCCGATTTTTGTTCTTATTCGCCGTTCTGATCGCAGTGTCCGCCTGCACCTGGGTTGAGCCTGAACCCGGCGCCGATCGAATCGCCCTGGTCCCACCACCCGACGCATTGACCTGCCAGCGCCTGGGCCAGACCACCGTTTCAGTCCGTGATCGAGTCGCGGGCGTGCAGCGTAGCCCGGCGCAAGTGGCCCAGGAACTCCGCACGCTGGCGCGCAATTCCGCCATCGACCTGGGCGGGGATACGATCGTGGAAGAAGAGATGGTCGATACGGGCAAGCAGCGCTTCGGGATTTACTTTTGCGGGGACCGCTGAACATCAAATCCTTTAACGCTAAGACGCAAAGACGAGAAGAAAGGGCTTGAAAGTCAATGAACCTAATTGACCGGGATTTGCGGTTCGTACTGGTTAGATGAGGCTTTTTCTGGGCGTCTTTGCGTCAAACAAGGTTTAAAACTTTTCTGCTGGACATTCGGTTGGAGAGATCAGACGAAGTGTTCGTCTAGGTAGCGATTGACCTCTTTCTCGACGGCGGGCTCCAGGTAGGAGAGGAGGAAGCCGAGCTGCGCTCGGACGTGGACGACTTCTTCGTTGACGTCGATCTCTCCGGTCACGCCCATGCGATCGAAAATGATCGTGTCGCCGTCCCAGTGGTAGTTCACACCAAACTTGTCGGCGAGGTCGCTAGCCAGATCATCGGCCACCTGTTGGGCCGTCTGCAGGTCCTTGCCGTGTTTCTTGATGACATCAATCGCCAAGTCACTATCTCCAAATCATCGATGCTGACTCGAAACGCCTCAAACAAAAGGCGCAGGGAGTGCTGAATCCACCGCTAACAACTATCTTCATTCTACTCTGCGTTCTTCGCGTTGAATGCTTTTGATCGCTTAACTCACAACGTGTTTTTGCGCGGTGGAACGAGGGCGCTAGAGACGATCATGCCGGTGGTCAGCGCCACGGCGATCATCGCGGTCAGCAGCGCGGTCTCGATGCCCGAAATCACGTCGTGGTCCAGCAGGGTGGCCAGGCTGCGAAGGCCGATCGAGCCCGGCACCAGCAGGATCAATCCGGGTATGTGAATGATCGATCCGGGCCGACCCGTGTAGCGAACGAAGACATTGCCCGACAGACCAATCAGCAGCGCGCCGGCAAAGGCCCCGATCACCGGTGCGCTAAGGGCGACGCCGATGAATGAAGTCGACCAGGCGATCAGCGCGGCGAGCAGCATCCAGATCCAGTCGCGTCGGTTCCCCTGGAACAGGACGACCAGACCGAAGGCTGCGATCAACAGACCCATCACCGTGACCCACTGGGGCAGGGGGTCGGGATTGACCAGACCGACCGGGCCGACGACAGCCTGACCGGCGAGGCCGCCGACAACCAGCCCAAAGGTGATCAGCGCGAACATCATCGCAGCCGAAGCCATGCGTGAGGCGCCGGAGACCAGATGGCCCGTGGCCAATTCTCGGCAGGCGGTGGTCAAATCCATGCCGGGGATCAGGGCGATGATGCTGGCGATCAGAGCCGGCATCAGCGCGGTCTGAGCGTCGAAGCCGCACCAGATCGTGCCGAGAAAGGTGGTGAGCGTGGCCGCGAGCGGTGCGATCAGGCGAGCCCGTTCGGCGTGTGACCCCAGTAACAGCACGGAGGTGGCCGTGATCAGGCCGAGCACCGTCGCCAATGCGGTCTCCCGCCAGCCGCCGCCCAGCAGGGGCGTGACGCCGCAGGCGATGGCCACGAAGGCAATGAACTGCCAGCCCATATTGAAGCGCGGCGGTGCCGTGTCGATCTCGCGGACGCGCTCGTCGGCCGCATCGGGGTCGATCTCGCGCTGAGCCAGCTGCTCCATGACCTCGGTCAGGTCGGCCAGCTTCGACAGGTTCGGGGCCCCGGGTTCGGAGCGGGCGAGGTAGGTCTGCTGCTTGTTGCCGTCGCCCAGGGTGACCATCAAGGCCGTCGGAGTCGAGAAGAACTCCGCCTGTAGCCCAAGGCGCTTAGCCATGATCTGCATCGCCGATTCCAGGCGATGAGCCGGTGAGCCCACGTGCAGCAAAGCGCGCCCGAGATTCAGGACCAGCGAGCCGTAACGGCTGGTCTCATAGGGCTGACTGATGTCGTCATGGGGCGCGGTTTGTTCCATCCGCGCAAGTGTCGCATACTGCGGGCTGATCCCCGCAAGAACCCTCCCTATTTGCCCGTGATTCGTCGCATTGCCATTGGTGTGTTTTTGCTCAATCTGCTGGCCGTCACCTGGCCCATGGTGTCGTTGTTTCGTGCGGCTGAACCACTGATTCTCGGACTGCCCCTGTCCATGGCCTGGCCCATTGGCTGGATCCTGATCGGTTGGATCACGCTACTCGTGCTGGATCATTTCGAAAGCCGCAAGGACGACTCATGATGCCGCAGTGGGTGGTGATTTCCTCGATGATCGTGGCCTATCTAGGCCTGACCCTCTGGGTAGGTTTGAGGGCGGGACGAGGCACGAGTTCGACGGTGGACGGCTTCGTCGCGGGAGACCGCAATTTCGGATTCCTGGTGATGTACTTCGTGACCGGGGCGACGGTGTTCTCAGCCTTTGCCTTTCTCGGCGGGCCGGGCTGGGCCTACTCGCGCGGCGCGGCGGCCTTCTACATCCTGTCCTACGGCGTGCTGGGCATGGTGCCTTGGTACGTCATTGGCCCGAAGGTGGCGCGGATCGGCCGTCAGCTGGGGCAGGTTACTCAGGCTCAGTTCCTGACCGGGCGCTTCCGATCTCGTGGCCTGTCGCTGCTCATCGCCCTGATCAGTATTGCGGCTCTGATTCCCTACATTACCCTGCAGATGCGCGGCGCCGGCATCGTGATCGAAGCCGTAACCGAGGGACAGGTGCCGCTCTGGGCAGGCGCGGCCGTCGCCTACGGCATCGTGCTGGTCTATGTGCTGGTCAGCGGCGTGGCGGCCGTGGGCTGGACCAACACGCTGCAGGGTGTGTTCATGATCGTGATCGCCTGGAGCCTGGGGCTGTATCTGCCCTTCGCCCTCTACGGCGGGATTGGTCCCATGTTCGAGGCCATCATGGTCGAACGGCCGGAGCTCCTCGAGTTGCCCGGTTTGACTGCCACGGGAGAGCCCTGGAGCTGGGCGGGTTACAGCAGCGCCATCCTGATCAGCGCGGTCGGTCTGACCATGTGGCCGCACCTGTTCATGAAGGCCTTCACGGCGCGCGATGAACGGATCATCCGTCGCACGGTGGTCTGGTTCCCGACCTTCCAGCTCTTTCTGGTGCCCGTATTCCTGATCGGCTTTGCCGGCGTTCTGTTCGTGGACTCGCTGGCCCGGCCAGACTTCATCCTGCCGCACCTGATCCTGAACGTGGAGCTCCCGGTGATCGTGGTCGGCCTGTTTTGTGCGGGCGCCCTGTCGGCGTCCATGTCCACGGGCGATGCGCTGATGCATGCCACCGCCTCCGTCGCAGTCGAGGATGGCGTGCGTCCCTTCGCCGATCTGAGCGAAGCCCAGCAGCGCCTGTTGATTCGCGTGCTGATCGTGGTCGCCGGTGCGGTCGCCTATTTCTTTGCGGTAGCCGAAGGCCTTTCCCTGGTGGTGTTGCTGCTGACCTCCTACGGCATCATCGCCCAGCTTGCGCCACCCGTAGCAGCAGCCCTGTTCTGGCGACGGGCCACCACGCCCGGTGTGATTGCCGGCCTGCTGGCCGGTGGCGTGACAACGCTGCTGTTCTTCTTCCTGCCGGAACTCAAGCCCATTGCACTACACGAAGGCCTTTTTGGACTTCTTGTTCACGTGCCGGTGCTGATCCTGGTGTCCCTGCTGACGCCCGCTCAAGATGCCGCCCGCGTCGAGTCTTACGTCAATCCTCCTGCCATTCGCTGAAGACTTCTCCATGAATTCCATCGACATGCTGTCTCGTCTGGTCGGCTTCCCGACCGTCTCCCGCGACTCCAATCTGGATTTGATCGACTGGGTCGAAGACCACCTCCAGGCCTACGGTGCGCAGTGTCGGCGAACCTATAACGAGGACGGTAACAAGGCCAATCTGTTCGCGGCCATCGGGCCGGAAGCACCCGGCGGCGTCGTCCTCTCGGGGCATACGGATGTAGTGCCCGTCGATGGTCAGGACTGGCACACAGATCCGTTCAGACTGACCGAAAAGGGCGGCTTGCTCTATGGTCGCGGCAGCTCGGACATGAAGGGTTTTTCGGCGGTTTTCCTGGCCAGGCTGGCCCATCTCAATCTGGCTGCACTGGAAAAGCCGCTCTATCTGGCCCTTTCCTACGACGAGGAAGTCGGTTGTCTGGGCATCGACCGGATGGTGGATGATGCGCTGGCCCACTTCACGAAGCCGGATTACGCCATCATTGGCGAGCCGACCACCATGCAGATCGTACGAGCCCACAAGTCCATCAACGTCTTTCGGACGGTGGTCACGGGTCAGTCCGCGCACTCCAGCCAGCCGCATCGCGGCGCCGGGGCGATTCTCGCGGCAGCGCGCATCATCGAGCACCTGGACTCGATCGGACGAAGCCGCAGAGCCGACGCCGGGGAATCGGGCTGTGAGCCGCCCTGGACTACCGTTCAGGTCGGCACGATCCAGGGCGGCACGGCGGTGAACATCCTGCCCGGCCACTGCGAGTTCCTGTGGGAATACCGCGGCCTGCCGGAAGAAGATCCGGAGCGCATCATCACGACGATGCAAGCCTTCATCGACGAGCAGGTCATTCCCGATCTTCGCGAGTTCGCCCCCGAAGCGAATGTCGAAACCACGCCCGTAGCGCGCGTCCCGCCGTTGATGCCGGACCCCGAGGCCAAGGCAGAGCGCTGGGTGCAGAGTCTGCGCGGCGTGCGCGAGGGCGGTTCCGGGGAGGTGTCATTCGCCACAGAGGCCGGCAGCTTCCAGCGCGCCGGCATCAGCAGCGTCGTCTGCGGCCCAGGCTCTATCGACCAGGCCCACCAGCCCAACGAATTCATCGACCCCGCTGAACTGAGTCGCTGTGAAGCCATGGTCGATGACGTCTTCACCTACCTCTGCCGATCGAACTAACGTAGCAACATCGGCAGGGAAGACCTGTAAATCACGCTCGGGCG
>JBCDLQ010000036.1:0-10088 GCA_039414335.1 Pseudomonadota bacterium
AGCCAGCAGATTTACAGTCTGCCCTCGTTGACCGCTTGAGTACCCCTCCGGCACACCGGTCATCCGACCGGAAACTGTTACCTCTATCACTTTTCGCTGTTCATCCGAAATCGGACCAGATTCCGGACGAAGCCCGCAATTGTCGCGCAGACCCATCGGGGAGTCAACACCTGGATCAAAAAAATCGTAGCTGCCTACGGACTCCGCAAAGGGCCTGAGTCCCGGGAAAAACCGCCCTGCCCTAGACGTTGAAGCGGAAATGCATCACATCGCCTTCCTTGACGATGTAATCGCGGCCTTCCAGGCGCAGTTTGCCGGCCGCTTTGGCACCGGCCTCGCCCTGGCAGTCGATGTAATCGGCATAGGCCGTGGTCTCGGCGCGAATGAAGCCTTTTTCAAAATCCGTATGGATCCGACCGGCCGCCTGCGGCGCGGTCGAGCCGCGACGTACGGTCCACGCGCGAACCTCTTTTGGCCCCGCCGTGAAAAAAGTCAGCAGGTCGAGCAGGTCATATCCGGCCCGAATCAGACGATTCAGCCCCGGTTCGGTCTGGCCCAGCTCTTCCAGGAACTCGGTCTGCTCCTCCGGGCTGAGCTCGGCGAGCTCGGCCTCCATGGCCGCGCACAGCACCACGACCTCGGCGTTTTCCCGCTCGGCGCGCTCGCGCACGGCGCGAACCATGTCGTTATCCTCACTGGCCGAATCATCGACGTTGGCCACATACAGGACCGGCTTGGCCGTGATGAACTGCCAGGTCGCCAACAATCCGCGGTCGTCGCTGTCGAGATCGAGGGTACGCAAGGGCTCGCCTTCACCGAGGTGCGCGACGACGCGCTCTAGGAGGCCAGCCAGTCGCTTGGCCTCCTTATCGCCGGACTTGGTCTGGCGCGCGGTGCGATCCAGCGCGCGCTCGGCCGTATCCAGATCCGCCAGCACCAGCTCCGTGTCGATGGTTTCGACATCGGAGATCGGATCGACCTTACCGGCCACGTGGGTCACGTCGTCGTCGACGAAGCAGCGCACGATATGGGCAATGGCATCGGTCTCGCGAATGTGCGAGAGAAACTTGTTGCCCAGACCTTCACCCTTCGAGGCGCCTTCGACAAGGCCGGCGATATCGACGAACTGCATCATCGTGGGGACGACTTTTTCCGGGCTGACGATGGCGGCCAGTTCGTCCAGGCGCAGATCCGGCACGGGCACCATGCCGACATTGGGCTCGATCGTGCAGAAGGGATAATTCTCGGCCGCAATCGGGGCCTTGGTCAGGCATTTGAACAGGGTGGACTTGCCCACATTCGGCAGTCACACGATTCCGCATTTGAAGCCCATGGCCGTCTTGCTCCGATTCCAGTGTTCTTAAAAGTTTGTGACTTCAGGGGTTTGAGTCAGGACGCGCTGTGCAGGTCCTGCTGTGCGCGTTCCGTGCGCCCGGTCAGCAAATCGGGCAGCACCTTGATCGAGCGCTCGATGCTGTCTTCGATGGCGCGTTCTTCCTCAGCGCGAGCCCGGCCCAGCACCCAGCCCAGGACTGCTTCTTTGGTGCCGGGGTGCCCGATTCCGATGCGCAGGCGCCAGAACTGCTTGTCGCTCAGATGCTGGAAGATGCTGCGCAGACCGTTATGGCCACCGTGCCCACCGCCCTGCTTCAACCGAATGGTGCCCGGCGGCAGATCAAGATCGTCATAGGCAACCAGAATGCGCTCGGCGGGAATCGAGTAATAATCTGCTACCGCCCGCAGCGCCTGGCCCGAATTGTTCATGAAAGTATCGGGCCGAAGGACCACGACCCCCGCACCTGACCAATTCTGCTTGCTAACTTCGCCGTGCTGCTTCTTGCTGTACTTGAATGACAGCCGATCTGCCCGATCCATGGCGTCCAGAAACCAGAACCCGGCATTGTGCCGGGTTCTTTCGTACTTCTGGCCGGGGTTCCCCAGGCCAGCAATCAGCCATGGACCAGGCATGGTCAGGCTCAGTCTTCCGACTCGCCTTCGCCCTCGGCATCAGCCGATTCGGCAACGGTCTCGACCTCGGCACCTTCATCAGCTGCGGCAGCTGCATCGGCTTCGGCCGCGGCCTCACCGGTACCCTGACCCGCGCGAATGAAGATGGCGCTGACGATGGGCTGGTCATTCTCCTCGCTGATTTCCAGCGCCGGGATGGTGACACCCTCGGGCAGGTCAATCTGGCTGAGGAGGATGGAATCACCCGGCTCGAGTTCGGACAGATTGACCTCCAGGTACTCGGGCAGGTTCTTCGGCAGCGCGTCGATTTCGACTTCCATCACCTGATGCGAGATCACGACACCCGCCTGCTTACCGGCCGGCGACGCTTCTTCGTTGGTGAAGTGGATCGGCACGTTGATGCGAATCTGCTGGTCGTCAGAGACGCGCAGGAAATCAATGTGCGTCAGCGTCGGCTTGAAGGGATGGCGCTGAAGATCACGCAAAACGACTTTCTGCTTGCGGCCGTCACCGACGGTGAGCTCAAGGATTGAAGAGTGGAACGCTTCTTCGTTGGCCATGTGGAAGACCGAGTCGTGGTCGACCGTGATGGTGGCCGGATCACGCTCAGCTCCGTATACAACGGCGGGAACTCGACCGGCACGACGCAGGCGGCGGCTCGCACCTTTCCCCACGTCCGTGCGCACTTCCGCCGGAATCTTGAATGACTTTGACTTGATGGTTTCTCTTGAATGTCTTGGGTTGAACGACCGACCGCACGCGACCATGCTGCCGGAGCCAGCCGAGCAGTATAGCGGTTCTGGATAGCCAGCGAAAGGGCCTGAGAAGGAGAAAAAGAAAGGGCGGCTCGGTGGCCGCCCTTCTGTGTACCGGTGTCGCTGCTGCTTATTCTTCGCCGAAGGCAAAACCGAAGATGTGAAGCAGGCTCATAAAGATGTTGTAGATCGACACAAACAGCGTGACCGTCGCACTGATGTAGTTCCGCTCGCCACCGCGAATGATCTGCTGGGTCTGGAACAGAATCAGGCCAGTCGATAACAACGCAAACATCGACGATACTGCCAGGCCGAGCGCGGGGATCTGGAAGATCAAATTCGCCAGACCAGCAACAAAGGCGACCAGAATCCCAACAAACAGGAATGGGGCCATGAAGCTGAAATCCTTCTTGGTGACCAGTGCGAAACCAGAGGCACCGAGGAATGCAATCGAGGTCATGCCGAACGCAGCAATGACAATTTGATCTCCATTACCGAGCGCACTGAGGTAGAGATTGATGATCGGACCCACGGTGACCCCCATGAAACCGGTCAGGGCAAAGACGGCCAGCAGACCCCAGGCAGAGTTCTGCAGCATATTGGTCGCAATCAGCAGTCCGAAAAATCCGGCCAATGTAATGATTGGGTTCAGCGGCGGCCAATTCATTGACATGGACACGAAGGCCATGACCGCGCTGAAGGCCAGCGTCATCGCCAGCAGTTTCCAGGTATTGCGAAGGACCCGGCGCGCATCCTCATCGATGGCGACGGACGCGGAATTGGGCAGCGTCGAAGTACGAAGCGGCTGGTTCATAGGTTCTCTCAAGCCTCCAGTGATGACACGGAAAATCGAATCAAAAAAGACCGAATGGACATCATTCGGGATACCAACATAAACCGGATACTATCAGGAAAGTTGCGAAGAACGCGACAAAGTCACCGCCAATTCACGCACCGCCGCGCCACCATTTAGCTGCTCGGCCAGGAATTCGGCCGCGGCCAGCGCCAGCAGCGGACCCTGGGCCTCATGGCCGACATTCATCCAGAAGCCCCGAACACCCGGATAGGCCCCAATTGCCACTCGAGACTGCCCGTCGGGAACTTCCAACAGCCCGCTGCGTTCCAGGTCGTGGCGACCCAGGCCCGGCAGACTGGCGTGGACCAGCTGTCTGAGCTGATCCATGGTGAGCGTCGCCCGACCCTGCTCGTCAAGATTGCTGATTGCCAGCAGGCGTCCATCCAGACGCGGCGACAGCATCAGCGTGGGCGACAGGACCGCGCTGCGCACGGCGGCACTCGACGGTGCAAGCTGCAGCGCCGGTGCCAGTGCGCCACCGGCGTCGACTGACTCCAGACCGGAGGCATGCAGCAGGTTCGAACTGGCCTGCTCGGCGGCCAGGACGATGAGATCGGCGCGCTGCAGACGACCATCTTCAAGCTCGACCCCGAGCACGATATTGCCAGCGACTTCAAGGCGTCGGACGGGACTGCGCTGCTGGACCGTAATGCCACGACGTGCCAGCGCCAGGCTCAAGGCTTTTTTAAGTCGATCGCCCCGCAAGGCCTCGCGTCGACCGTAGGACAGCGCCTCGCGATGTCCTTGGGCCAGCTGGGGTTCGAAGTCGGACAGCACGCCCGTACGGATATCCTCACGGCGCTGATCCAGCCAGGTAGGAGGAATCTCCATGCTGGCATCCAGCGCCACCATTGCCTGACGTTCAAGCGCGAGATCCACACCGGTTTCCTGGGACAGGCGGGTGGTCAATTCGGGCAGCAGCTTGACCGAGCGCGCTTCCAGCTGATTGAACACGGTCGGTCGCCGCCACGGTGGCGCCAGAGCGGCGTCCGGGCTGGCGAGCAGATCCGAGACGTCCGGCGCCGGAATCACTTCCGGATGGAGGCCGATATCGGACAGCTTGAGCGCGGTGAACAGGCCGCTGACGCCGGCCCCGACAACGATAACGTCGGCGCCAGTCCTCACGCTTCCGAGGGCTGGGGCCCGCGTCGCGGCAGGAAGCCATCCACAAGCAGCAGGATGACGCCCAGCACGATGGCGCTGTCGGCGATATTGAAGGCCGGCCAATGCCAGCCCTGGTAGTGGATGTCGATGAAATCGACGACGTAGCCGAACTTCAGGCGGTCGATCAGGTTGCCAATAGCGCCACCGAGCACAAGCATCAGCGCCGAAGGCAGCAGGCGAGAACGATTGGGCAAACGCCACAGCCAGATCAACAGAATGACGCTGATGACCACCGCCACCGTGGTGAAGAACCAGCGCTGCCAGCCGCCGGCATCGGCCAGCAGGCTGAACGCGGCCCCTTCGTTATGGGCCAGGGTCAGATTGAACCAATCGGTGATGGGCACGGGCCGGTACAGCACCAGGTTCTGGGTGGCCAGGTTCTTGGTCCAGAAATCCAGCCCAACCACAATGACGGCCAGCACCAGCCAGGCCGCATACTTTTGAGGTCGCATCGGTGCCATGGTCAATCAGCTCCAGCTCAACACGGGGCGTGCAGGGCAAGTCGCCTGCGGGCGCTGGTGGGTCAACGCTGGCTGAGTTAGATTGATACGGTCTCTTAGGTTCATGGGTCCGACTATTGATTCTGATGTGCGATCGAGCTCGGCAGTTCAGCGACGTGCCTCAATGCCCAAGATGCGACGAGCTTGCCTGGCATCGTCGTCCATCTGGATCCGCATAGCGTCCAGACTGTCGAATTTTTCCTCACCGCGCAAGCGTTCGACGAACTCAACGCGCAGATGCCGTCCGTACAGATCCCCATCGTAATCGAACAAATGGGCTTCCAGCAGCCAGCTGTCGCCCGCCACGGTCGGACGCATACCCAGGCTGAGCACGGCCGGATGATCGGTCAAGCCCGAACCGCTGACTTTAGCGGCAAAGATGCCGTGTGCTGCCGGCGGTAGCGGTGGCCGTAGATTCACGGTCGGAAAGCCCAGCTCTCTGCCCAGCTGTTGGCCCCTGAGCACTCGACCGTGGAGGCAGTAGGGGCGTCCCAGAAGATCTCGAACGCAATCCATCTTGCCGACCGCGAGTGCCGTTCTAAGCCGTGAGGAGGAAATGCGTTCATCGCCATGGAGCACTGGCGCAACGACCGAAACGGAGAATCCGTAGCGGTCACCGAACTCTCGCAACTGATCGACATCACCGGCCGCGCGCACGCCAAAGCGGAAATCCGAACCCACGACCACATGCTGTGCACGGGCAACGCCAAGGACAACCTGTTTGACGAAGGCCTCGGGACTCAGAGCTGCAAAGGCCCGATTGAAGCGCAGCATATAGAGCCGCTCGACCCCCAAGGCGGTGCTTTCAATGACACGATCGCGAACCGCATGAAGGCGGGGCACTGGGTCCTGTGGACGAAGCAGCGTGACCGGCAGGGGCTCGAAGCACATCAATGCCGGTTGCAGCGATGCCGAGGCCGCCTTGTCGAGGGCGTCCTGAATCAGCGCCTGATGGCCACGGTGCAGGCCGTCGAAGTTGCCAATGGCCAGTGCCGTGCTGCCAGCGGGCGCGCGGTCGGGATTGAGGGTGCGAATGAGCTGCATAAGCGCAGCGATTCTACCGGGTTTGGTATGGGGAATGAGGTGATGAACACGACCAGCCACCAGCGCCCTGCTCACCTGGCGGGATAGCCCGCATCATCGAGAGGCTCGGCCCTGCCCTGTCAGTCCAGGCCCAGGTTGGCTCGCTCCAGCACCTGTCCCGGTGGGGCTGGTGTCGCCAGGAGATCGCGATCGGGGCCCAGGGCTTCGCTCTGACTCAGGACCGACCAGACGTGGTCCAGACCGGCCCAGCCGAAGGGCAGGATCGGCACCAACCGCTCAGCCGCAGCAGGCGCTGCGAGTAGCGCATCGAAATGCTGGGCGTTGGCCACTTCCCAATAGGCAATGTCAGCCCCGGCCTCCCTCGCCTGGGTCACGTAGGGTCGCGAGCTCAGCGCGGCGGGGATCAAGCCATCGTGCTGACCGTGGATGACCAGGACGGGAATGTCGGGCAGCTGCGCGCTGGCGCGCGTCGCCTCGATCGCCGCCCGCAGCTGCTCACCGGTCTGACCTTCATCCCGATAGAGCTGATGCAGGCAGAGCAGTCCGGGCAGGGCCAGATCGCGACCATCGGCCAGGCCATCGACCAGGTTCACACCACCGGCCGGAGGAATACCCGTATGCGAGCTCCACCAGCTCGCGATCTGCGAGTCCGTGGCATCAGCCGCCGAGTAGCCGTAGTCACAGGGCATGTTCAGTGGTCCCGTGCGCAGATAAGCTGATGAGTAGGTCACACCGACCGATCGCCAGACATCGAGAATGACGTTGACGGCACCCAGGCTGAGGGCGGGCTCGTCGAAGCCCCGCTCCAGCAAACGCTGCCTCGCCTGCTCGGGCTCGGGGGCCTCGATCAAGCCTGCGCGGGCCAGACCGGCGCAACGCTGTTGCCCGGCTGCGGCCACCAGCGGATTGCCCAGCACCATGTCCATGGTGCTGTCCAGGTCACCGAGCGCGCAGGGTTGCAGCAGGGCGGCCTCCGTGGCGTACTCATACAGGTGCGGCGCGTCGGGTGCGGTGATGTTCGGCATCAACGCCATCACTGCGTCGATCAGGCCCTGCTCATCCTGCTCGGCTGCCCGCAGTACGGCACCGCCGCCGTTGGAAAGCCCTGCAGCAATGATCTGGACAGTCGATGGCGTCAGCTCGTCATCGAACTCCGCATTGAGAACGTCAAGGGCGAAGACGGCGGCATCCAGCACATGGCGGCCCCAATCGGCTTCCGGGTGATCTGCCGAGTGCGCGTGAGAGATGGCCACCGTGTCTGCCACATCCGCAGAATCCAGTTCCGGCGCCGTAAGCCCGGTTGCGGTTTCGGCAGCATTCACGCGACGGCCGTCCAGCCCCACACCGCTGTTATCGGCATAGCGATGAATATCTGTTCCTGCGCCCTTGTCCGTGTAGGCCACGGCACAACCGCGAGGCAACGCCCACGGTGCAACCAGTGGCACAGCGCCATAGACGCCGCGCGAGCCCGACGCTGGCGCCAGCACCAGACAAGCCTGGGTCGGATCGAATTGATCGGGAAGCTGAACTACAACGCGGAAAGGACTGTTGCGATCCGGCAGGGTTCGGAAGGTCGAGAATTCACGTCCCGTCACGACGGGCAGATCCTCGAAGACCGCCCCCAGGCCGCCGGCTGGATTCAGCGCGGCAAGGCCCGTCCAGGCCGAATAAAAGGCCAGCTGACGTAGCGAGCTTGCACTGGGTGCAGCGGAATCCGACGGCGCGGGCGCGGTTGAGGTCAGACCGCTCAATCCCAGACCTGCCGTGACAAGGTCATCGCCATCGCGACGCTCAGTGATCTGCACGCCGACCAGTAGATTCTCTTCGGCAAGCGGCTCGACGGGATCCGGCGCGGCGTCGCTGGCCTGACGACAAGCGCTGAGACCGCCCAGAAGCATCACGGCGGCCAGCAGGGTCAATCGGTTTTGGATCGGTGTCATATCAGGTCTTGGATTGGCTGGAGCGCTCAGACTAAGCCTGCAGGCCGGCGAGCAGCCAATGGACTTTCGTACAAGCGCGAGATGTCATGAAACTTTGCTAGTCTTTTGCTTCGTTCCGATGGTGTCGCTCGCCGGCGGGATGAAGGGCCCACGTCGGCACATTGCCACGGCGATGGGCCACAGGATAATCCAGACCATCATTCGAAAGGGCAGACCATGAATCAGAACCGTCGCGTGCTCATCACCGGCGCCGGCAGTGGCATCGGGGCCGGTATCGCTGAGGGCCTGGCCGCCGAAGGTCATCACGTGATCGTTTCCGACCTCCAGCTCGAAGCAGCGGAAGGGGTGGCGGCTGGGCTCCGCGAAGCCGGCTACAGCGCCGAAGCCGTGGCTCTGGACGTCGCGTCTGATGAATCCATCCAGACGATGCTGGACGTCCAGAACAAAGCCATCGACGTACTCGTCAACAACGCGGGCCTGCAGCATGTGTCGCCACTGGAGAAATTCCCGATGGACAAGTGGAATCTGCTGGTCCAGGTCATGCTGGTCGGCGTGGCCAAGGTCAGCCAGGCCGTCTTGCCCGCCATGCGCGAGCAGGGCTTCGGGCGCATCGTCAACATCGGCTCCATCCACTCCCTCGTTGCCAGCCCCTACAAATCGGCCTATGTGGCCGCCAAACACGGACTGATGGGGTTCGCCAAGGTTGTGGCACTGGAGACCGCGGACACGGACATCACGATCAATACGATCTGTCCGACCTACGTCAAGACGCCCCTGGTCGACAAGCAGATCGCCGATCAGGCGCGCAACCACGGTATCAGCGAGGATGAAGTCGTCCAGAACATCATGCTCAAACCGATGCCCAAGGGCGAGTTCATTTCGCTCGAGGAGCTGGCTGGTATCACCGCCTTCTTGATGTCTCCCGTAGCGCGCAACATCACCGGTCAGGCCATCACTGTCGACGGCGGCTGGACGGTGCAGTAGTTGCCCATGCATCGAGCCCACGCATCATGAGCCTGCGCGTTCTCATCGCCGACGACCACCCGCTGTTTCGCGGCGCCCTGGTTCAGGCCCTGGGCGCCTGCCTGGAGAATGCGGAATTGCTGCAGGCACGGGATCTTCCAGAGTCCCTCAAGCGCCTGCAAGACCACGAGGATATCGACCTTGTTCTGCTCGACCTGCACATGCCGGGCAACCAGGGTCTGGCCGGCTTGGCAGCCATTCGCTGCCACTTCCCCGCCGTGGCCGTGGTGGTGGTATCGGCCAATGAAGACCCTCAGGTCATCCGACGGGCCCTCGATCACGGCGCTGCCGGCTTCATTCCGAAGAGCGCGGGCCTCGATGAACTGACCACCGCACTCAACACCGTGCTGGACTGCGAGGAATGGGTGCCGCCGCATCTGCAGCAGGCCGTGGCCAATCAGGTCAGCGATGAGGAAGACCGCAGCCTGGCCCATCGGATTGCCCGCCTGACGCCGCAGCAGTTCCGCGTGCTGGAACTGGTCGCCGAAGGTCAGCTCAACAAGCAGATTGCCGATGCACTCAATATCCAGGAGCGCACGGTGAAAGCGCACATGAGCGAGATTTTCGGCAAGCTCGATGTTCGCAATCGCACCCAGGCCGGCGTGGCCTATCGCCAGCTCGATCTGGTCGACCCGGCCAGCCGCGTTTGATCTTCAGACTAGGGCTGCTCGAAACGGTCGCTGAACATTTCGTCGGTGGGCGGCGCCACCGCATAGGTCTGAGCCGGCCCCAGCTCCGAACTATTTCCGTTATCATCGCGCGCCATCATCAAAATGAATCCGGCCGCGTTGGGTGGCGAGAAAGTGAGTGACTTCGGTGTGTTCGCAGCCTGATCATA
>JBCDLQ010000037.1:0-10037 GCA_039414335.1 Pseudomonadota bacterium
CTCGACGCCTGAAGCCGCTGAAATGGTCGATGCGCTCTATCGTCGGATCATTCAGGCCGGTACCTTTCCGGCGACCAGCATTCAGGTTGCCGAAGCGGCCAAGGTGATCGAGAACACGCAGCGCGATCTGAATATCGCGCTGGTCAACGAGCTGGCCATTCTGTTCGCCCGCCTTGGCCTCGATACGGCCGACGTTCTGGCCGCCGCTGGCAGCAAGTGGAATTTCCTGCCCTTCCGGCCCGGCCTGGTCGGCGGTCATTGCATCAGCGTTGACCCCTACTACCTGACCCACAAGGCTCAGCGCGTCGGCCATCACCCGGAAGTAATCTTGGCAGGACGTCGCGTCAATGACGCCATGGGCGAATTCGTCGCAGGAGAGATTCTGCAGTTGATGGCACGGCGGCGGGTCTATCAACCCGGTGCCCGCGTTCTGGTGCTGGGCCTGAGTTTCAAGGAAAACTGTCCGGATCTGCGCAACACGCGCGTCGTCGACCTGATCCGCACGCTGGAAGGTTTCCAGCTCTCCGTCGATGTTCACGACCCCTGGGTCGATGCCGACGAGGCCATGGACGAGTACGGCATCCGACTCATGCAAGAACCAGGCCGGGGCGACTACGCCGCAGTCGTCCATGCCGTGGCTCATCAGGAATTCGCGGCGCGCCAGGCGCAGCTGCGAGATCACCTGATGTCCAACGGCATTCTCTATGACGTTCGCGCCACGCTGGATCCAGCACAGGTCGACGGTCGGCTGTGATCGGACCGCTCGACTGTCTGCAGCGGTCGCCCGGATCGTCGAAAACGCGCTTCTGGTAAGCTCTTCATTCGCCGCACCGGGCTAACTGGAACCAGCAACAATAATGTACGCCGATCTCCACTGCCACCTACTGCCGGGCATCGACGACGGTGCCAAGCACATGGAACAGTCACTGGCCATGGCCCGTCTGGCTGTTGCCGATGGCATTCGCAGCGTGGTCGTGACGCCCCATCATCTGAACGGCGTTTACAGCAATCGAGCCGCTGACATCCACCAGGCGCTGGGCCATCTACGCGAGGCCCTGCTGGCTGAAGGCATCCCCTTGAAGCTGTTACCCGGTGCCGAACTACACCTGGTCCCGGAACTGCCCGATGAACTGGCAGCGGGTCACGCCATGACCCTGGCCAACCAGAAAAAGGCCGTGCTGATCGAGCTGCCGGTGCATACGGTGCCCCTCGGATCAGACCATCTGCTGGAACAGATCCTGGCCATGGGGCTGGTCCCGATCATTGCCCATCCCGAGCGCAACACGCAGCTGCGCGAACACCCGGAAATGCTGGAGGAATGGGTGGACATGGGCTGCCTGGGCCAGATCACGGCCCAGTCCTGCACGGGCCAGTTCGGGCCGCGCATCCAGGAGCGCTCGCGCGAGATGATTCGCCGGGGGCTGATTCATGTGGTCGCTTCCGACGCCCACCGCGATCGACGCCGGATTCCCAAACTGTCGGAAGCCCATGCGCTGATCGAACGCTGGACCAACGCGACCCTGGCGCGGCTGCTCTGCGTGGACTATCCCCAGCAGCTGATCACCGGGAAGCTGCCCAACCTCGATCGCCTGATCGAGGTCCTGCCCAGCCAGCGACCCTGGTGGCGACGCCTGTTTGCCTGAAACTCTTTTTCGCTCAACTCATGTAGTTGACCGGCGTATCGAATCGGCTCAGGTTCGGGAAAACCAGATTGAGATCAGCACCCGAAACGCCAAACCATTCCATCAGAGGCGCCATGAACTGCTCCGTTGCCATCGTCGGAATCAGACGCCCCTCTCCCGCGTCATCGGGCCCTTCAATGGCGAGTTCCGGGAACTGCCCGACGAGCCCGCCCTGAACGGGACCTCCAACGGCAAACTGATGGCCACCCCAGCCGTGGTCGGTACCATCACCATTAATGGACAGGGTGCGGCCAAATTCCGACAGGGTCGTCAGGGTCACCTGATCGACGAGGCCCAGCTCAATCGTTGCGTTGTAGAACGCCGTGATCGCCTGATCCAGCGCCGCGAGCAGTTGCGGGTGCGTCGTCAGCTGGGAGGCGTGCGTATCGAATCCACCGAAGCCGACAAAGAAGTTCTGTCTTCGAATACCCAATTGCTGGCTGACCGCCATGTATCGGGCCACGCCCAACAGCTGCTGCGCCAAACCATTGGCGGGAAAAGGCGTCTGAATATTGGGCACGGTCTCGAACCCGACGGCGTAGCGTTCGTAAATGTCGATCGAGCGACGCCGCAGGCGCCCGTGTTCTGCCATCAGAGGATGGCTCTGTTCCCTGGCCAGGAGACGATCGTGGATGGGTCCCAGTGACTCGTCCAACTCACGAATCACCAAAGCCGGTGGCCCTTCGGGCCCCACTGCATAGGCATTGGTGATGTTTCCGACCTGGAGCGTGTTACTCCCCAGCATGGAAATCCCAAAGGGCAGATCCTGATCGGGGTAAGCGGTTTCGAGCAAGTCGTTAGCGCGCCCCAGCCAGCCACGCCTTGCCAGTGACGCTGGTTCCGCCGTCTGCCAGTGAACCTGCTGCTGCTCGTGGGAGAACAGCTGCGGCGGTACCTTGGCGCTGCCCGCCAGAAAGCCCTCACGAGTGACCGGCTCCAACAGAGGCCCGACATTGCTACCTACGGCCACGCGCCCCTGATTGAACAGGCTATGAAGGCCCGGCATGGCGGGGTGAAGTCCCAAACCGGTGGTGCCCAGGGACAGCAGATCGCTTTGCGGAATCGCCAGCGGCCCTCGAGCCTGGGCATATTGCGAGTAGCGACTGTCCAAAGGGACAACCGTATTGAAAGAATCATTGCCGCCAAAAAGGAAGACCGTCACCAGGCCCCGATAATCATTGGGGCCGGCCAAGGTCGCCGCGGCCTGGGCGGTAGAAGCCCAGCCGAGGCTACCCAGCAGGCTTGCCGAACCCATCGATGCGGCGAGCATATTGCGAAGAAAATCTCGTCGATTGCTGTTCATTGTCATGGTCGTCTCCTGGTGGGCTCAGCGTTGAATCAAAAAATCAGAGGACGCCGTGATCAGCGCGATCAACTCGGCGACGCGAAGATGGGGCGGTTCATCGACAGAAGCGTTCAGCCGATCGCTCAGCTCCTGGCGCAAGCTGCTCGACAGGTTTCCGGCCGTCAGCAGCAGGTCGAGTCGATCAATCAACGGGTCGGGTTGGTTCAACAGGGCCATCTCGATATCGACACGCATCAGCGCCGTGTTCTCATCCAGCTCGCCTTCGAGCTCGGGGTCGTCCAACCAGGGCGCACCGGCCAGCGTGAACGATTCATTCAGCATCAAATTGGCGTTGAGCGTCAGCAAATCGTCTGAGGCGAGCTGGAATTCAGGGCCACGCAGACCTTGATCGATCAGCCCGTCACTGGCGTAGTCCGGCAAGAAGAAATTGAACACGGAAGGCGCACCCAGGGGTCTCTGGCCACCGGCATAAAGCACGTCCCAGGGATAAAAACGACCGCTGGTCGACTGCGCATTGAAGCTGCGCCAGATCGCCGATCGACGCAAGATGGGCTCCCGAAGCTTTCCAAACGCGGGGTCGCCGCTAACGCCCGCGAGCGCTTCAGAATCGAGCAGGATGGCCCGCACAACGGCAGCGAGATCGCCGCGCTCGCCCTGACCATTGTCCGCAAAGGCCGCAGCCACCCGGCCAATGTAGGCCGGAGAAGGATTACTGGTGACCAGGCTTTGAATCAGGCGGCGGCCGATGAAGGGCCCCGCATTCGGGTGATTCACCAAGGCATCGAGGGCCACCTGCACGTCGGCCAGGGGTGTTTGTCCCGCCGGAACCTGAACGCCATTGATCAGCTGCTTGCTGCCGCTGTCGTGATAGGTGGGGCAAGACTCCATCGGCTCGAGCAATTCGATTTCGAAATCGTCGCTGGCAAACTCCGCGCAGCCACCGGCATAGGTCCAACCGGTAAAGATGCGCGCCATGTCCTTGACCTCGGCCTGACCGTAGGTCGCGATCGTCTGGCCCTGCGAATCCAGTACGGGGGAGCCATCCGAGTTCAGCTCGATCAGGCCGATGGAGAAGAGCTGCATGATTTCGCGAGCGAAGTTCTCGTCCGGGCGAATATTGAGCTCGGGCACGGCGGCTCGATTGCGGGCATGGCTCAAATACAGGCCCATGACCGGGCTCAGGCTGACCTCTTCAAGAAGCTCGCGGTAGTTGCCCAAGGCATGTTCCAGCAACAGGTCGTAGTAGAAGGCCAGCGCCAGCGCGTGGTCCGCCAGCTCGTCGTGCCGATCGGAGACCACGAGAATCTGACTCAGGGCAAAGGCCACCCGCTGTCGGAGCTGATCTGGAGCCAGCATCGCCGCCTCCCACCAGGCCGCCTCGCGGTCTGCTGGGTGCAAGGGCACCTCACCGTCCTCTGATTCGCACTCCTCATCCATCGGGTTGTTCTGACAGAAGGCGAAGCGAGCTTCTTCAATCAGCAACATGACCGACGTCACGTCGGTCATCTCCAGCGCCAGTTGCTCATCGAGCCAGGCTGAGTAGCCCTGGGACTGCAGCTGGTCGATATCTTCCATCCGCACGCCGAAGGTCGCCCGCTGCAGAAAAGCAGCGGCTTCCCCGGATGACATTGTCGTGGGATAGAAGCGGTCGGCGAAGATCGCGTCTTCGTCGGGTAAGACGAGCTGCGCCAGCAGGGGCAACGCGGTGAACAATCCGATCGACATGGGCGACTCCAGCGGTGATGGCCTGCCCACAACACTGACGAATGGGACCTTACGAGAAGCTGGCGAGAAGATGAACAAACGGTAATCTCCAGCCAGGACCGCCTTGACTTACACTCTGAGCGGTATCGAAAGCCCATGACCTCATGCACGTACTGATTGTTGAAGACGACCCGACCGTCGCCGAATTCGCTGCCCGAGGGCTGCGCGAATCCGGTTGCCAGGTCGACCTCAGTCAGAACGGCCGAGAGGGCCTGGAGATGGCCTACGCCGGACACTACGATGTGCTGGTCGTCGATCGCATGCTGCCCGGCATGGACGGGCTGGAACTGATTCGAGCCCTGCGCTCTGCCGGGATTCGCACGCCGACGCTCGTCCTGAGCGCAATGGGATCCGTCGAACAGCGCGTGGCCGGCCTGGAGGCAGGCAGCGATGACTATCTGCCCAACCCCTTCGCCTTCTCCGAACTGCTCGCGCGCGTTAACGCGCTGCACCGGCGAGTCAAAGAGGAGGAACCCGAAGCAGAACTCAGGGTCGGCGACCTCCTGCTCGATCGCCTCGCCCGCCGCGTGGAGCGCGACGGCGTCAACATTGCCTTACAACCGCGTGAATTCCGCCTACTGGAGTACCTGATGCTCCACGCGGATCGCGTCGTCACCCGAACCATGCTGTTGGAGAAGGTCTGGGATTACCACTTCGATCCGCAGACGAACGTGATCGATGTGCACATCAGCCGCCTCCGCAACAAGATCGATCGGGGTCACGACCAGGCCCTGATCCAGACCGTGCGTGGCGCAGGCTACCGATTGACCGCCAGCCCAGCGTCCGGCCCCTGATGCGACGGCTGCTGATCTACGGCCTGCTTTGGCTGCTGGCACCGCTGGCGGCGCTGCTTACCATCGATTTGATGCAGGCCGCGATGCTCGGCGAAGCCGAGGCTCACCTGGATGAGCGAATCGAAGAGTTTCTGCTGGAATCACACGAATGGCACACCTTCGGTGACGATCACGACCACTTGCTCGAGCTCGATTTCGACTGGGACGACTTCGCTGAATTTCGGGCGAACTACCGCTCAGAGATCCAGCAAGCGCTCGCCGATCTGCCGGGTCCGGAAGCGCGAATCCTGCTGCGCACGCGCCTGAGGCTGCTGGGCGAACCGAGCACCGTTCCCGACCTTTTCCCCGGTCGACGGGTCTGGCGAATGATGCTCGAAGAAACGCCCGAGTCGCTCCACGACCAGTTGGGTATGGTGGTCAGCGCGCAGGTCGAAGACCTAGAAGACCAGCTGCTCGACGATCTGGCCGACGTCAATGCCGACTCCCTGCTCGAGTGGCTGAAGGAAGAACAGGAAGGGCCTTGGGAGTGGGAACCCTGCCTGGCGCTCTTCGATTCCGAAGGCACCTTGTTGGAAGGCAATGTCATCGATAGCCCATCGCATGCTGCCAGGGACGATCGCTTCCTCGCCCAGCGAGAAAGAGGCTTTGACGAAGAGGCCGCCCTAGTGAGTTGCCTGGCGACGGTGCGCCGTTTCGAAGACGGCAGCAGGATGGTCTTCGGTATTGAGGCACCCACCGGTTTCGACGCCGTGGGCCGCTTCGGTCAGGGTCTCTTTCTATCACTGCTCGCTTTAGCCCTCTTGGCCATCGCCCTTCTGATCAGCGACCGGCGACGTCAGCAACAGGGACTGACCAGCCTTCGCCAGTTACGACAGCGCGTCGAGCAGGGCGACTTTGCCGGACGACTCCCCCCGGGACTGGTCAGTCTCGACGCGACGGTCATCGAAGAAATCAATCAGATCCTCGATCGCGCCGAGTCCTTGCTCGTCAGCCTGCGGGCCGTCAGCTCCAACGTCGCCCATGACCTGCGCACACCCCTGACGCGCTTGCGCGGACAGCTGGACCTGTTGATCAAGACCGGCACGCCGGAACCCGCGATCATTGCCGCGGTACAATCCGAGGCCGATCAACTCCTCGATACCTTCAATGCGTTGCTTCGGATCGCGCAGGTGGAAAGCGGCAGCTTGCGCAGCGGTTTCCGGCCCTTCGATTTCAGGGCACTGGTCGAGGATGCCTGCGAGCTCTACGCACCCGCCTTCGAAGAGCGCGACATTCGATTCGGTCACCGCCTTACAGACCACGAAGTCATTCGCTCGGGCGACCTGGATCTGTGGATGCAAAGCCTGTCCAACCTCTTCGACAACGCCCTGAAGTACGTCCCGGCAGGACGAGAGCTGAGCATTACGCTCACGGAACGGGGCCAGTTGACCCTCAAGGACTCGGGGCCCGGCATTCCTGAACTCGAACTCGACAAGGTCCTGGATCGCTTCTACCGGCTCCCGAAACATCGTGGTGAGCGCGGTAATGGCTTAGGTCTCAGCCTGGTGGCCGCCGTGTGCCAGCTGCACGAGGCCCAGCTGACGCTGCGCAGCCAGAGCGGTTTGATCGTAGACATCGACTATCCGGCCCACTCAGGCCAATCGCGATAGTCAGCCTTCTCCCGCCTGAGCGCCTTCCATCAGCTCGACAATCACGGCAACCGGGGCCGAGCCGTAGCTCAGGAAGTCGTTATGGAAGGTCTCCAGATCGAAATCGGCTCCCATCTCGGCCTTCTGACGCTCGCGGAAATCGTAGATTTCCGCATAACCTGAGAAGTAGGAGGTCAGCTGCACCTGGGACAGGGTCAGTCGGCGCCATTTCTGCGTCGCCTCTGATTCCTCCTGAAAGGCCTCTTCGCGCATCAGGCGAATGGCTTCATCACGCTCCATGCCCTCGACGTGGACCGCGTAGTCGAGGATGGCGTTATGCACCACGCGCAGGGCCCACTTGCCATACATCAGCCACATTTCCGGCTCGTTATCGCCCCAGCCCTCTTCCAGCATCATGCGCTCGGAATACACGGCCCAGCCTTCGATCATGGCGCCGTTGCCGAACAGGCTCTTGACCAGGCTGGGCGACAGGTTGGCGTGCAGCAGCTGCGTGTAGTGCCCGGGGATCGCCTCGTGGATATTGAGAATCTGCAGGATCCAGTGATTGTATTCACGCAGGTAGCTGGCGGCCCGCTCTTCACCATAGGTTTCCAGGGGCGTAACGTTGTAATAGGTTTCCGCACCCGGATTGAACGGGCCCGGGGCACTCACGGATGCGATCGCACCGCCGCCGCGCATGTACTCGGGCGTCTCGCGCACGATCAGCGGTTTCTCTGGGTCCTGAAACATCAGGTTGTTGTCGCGAACGAAGGCTTCCATCTCAGGAATCTGGCGACGGATCTCGGGAATGAACGCCTCCAGGCTGACGTGGCGATCGGACAAGTGATCGATCAGCTCACCGATCCGATCGAGACGTGATTCCGGGACGTCTCGATCGGGAAAGTAGTTAGGCCAGAGTTCAACGGCGATCGCATCCATGTCCGTCAGCAGGCGTTCCTTTTCCGCCAGCGCGCGCTCGTAGAGTTCGCGCGCGGTGAAACCGGCCTGAATGTCGTAGGTGAACTTCGGCTCATAGAGCTCGGCTCCCAGGCGGAAAGGCCGGGCCTCACCGGATGCGGCCAGCTCGGTCTGCATCGCCTGGAGGAAGGCAATGAAGTCCTCGATCGCCGCGCGCGCCGGGGTCAGGGCCGCCATGAAGGCCTCGCGATCCGCATCATCCAACCCGGCCTCGTCCAAATGACTTTCCAGCACCGCGCCCAGGCTGTTCAGGCCACCCTGGTTCTGCAGGATCGCCAGCTCCAGGTGTTCCATCGTCGGCCGCTCGATATTGCCTTTTGCCGCCTCGTAATAGGCGGGCACCTGCTGCAGGCGAGAACGCACGATGTCGACGCGCTCGGCCAGCGGCGCGAAGTCCGTATTCAGAATGACGTTGATCACGCCGGCCACGTTATAGCTGGCCGGGTTCCACTGCCAGCTGCGCAAGTCGGTCTGATACCAGCGCAGGGCCTGCAGACGATTCTCCAGGAGCGCGTAGTCCGCCTGCTGGGCAGGGGTGAGCCCGCTGTCTGCATAACGCGCAAGATCACTCAATGCCGTATCGATCATGCGCAGCGTGTGCTCGCGCTGATCCGCATTGGGAATCGTCACCTCGTCAGCCTGCTCGTAGCGGCCTTGATAGACGGCCCATTCCGGGCTGTGTGCCAGCATCCGCTCGATCAGCTCACCCGTGAAATCGGCAAAGGCCGGCAGCTCAGTCTCCATCGGCTCGGCTGGCATCGAGGTTTCGGCAGCCACCTCTACGGCGGTCTCATCAACTTCCGGAGCCGGCGGCGGCGTTTCAGAACAGGCGATCAGTCCGATCGAGACAAGAACCGGCAGAGCAGAACGGTGCATGGCGAACCCTTGCGTAAAGTTGATTGGCGGCCCGCCATCGTACCCCAATCCATCGAATCACTCCGATTCATGGAGCGGCAGACTGGAAGTGCTATATTCAGGCCCATGTCAAGAAGCCAGAGCCATCGCGAAGAAGTCGCCAACGCCGTCACCCACGGCATCGGCATAATCCTGTCTATCGGCGGCGGCGCCGTCCTAATCACCCTGGCCAGCATCTATGCCGGCGCCCGGGAAATCGTCAGTGTGGCGATCTTCTCAGCAGCCCTGGTGCTGCTCTACACCGCATCGACCCTGTATCACGCAGCTCGCCAGCCGAAGCTCAAGTCTCGCCTGAAGGTGCTCGATCATTGCGCCATCTTCCTGATGATCGCGGCGACCTACACGCCCTTCACGATCGCGGCCATTCGCGGCGGCTGGGGCTGGGCATTGTTTGGGGTGATCTGGGGCCTGGCCGTCTTCGGTATCGTCTTCAAGGTGTTCTTCACGGGCCGCTTCAAGGCCCTGTCGACGATCACCTACATTGGCATGGGCTGGCTCGTGGTGATTGCTTTTGCCCCACTCAGCCAGGCCTTGACACCCACGGCACTGACGCTGCTGATTTTGGGCGGCGCCTTCTTTACCATCGGCACCTTGTTTTACCATTTCGAACGCATTCCCTTCAGCCACGCCATCTGGCATCTGTTCGTCCTGGCGGGCAGCATTTCGCACTTCGCAGCTGTCACCGCGCAGGTGATGAGCAATACGGCCTGAACCCGGGCACGCTGTGCCAGTCTATTGCTTCGACAATCTGATTCGAACCGAGAGAACCTGACCATGATCCAACGCTTCGCGCTCATCTCGCTGTTGTTTGTTGTTCTGCTGGTGACCGGCTGCGCCTCAACGCCACCATCGGACAACTCGCTGATCCGCGAATCGCGCACGGCACTAGACAGCTTCGTTGACCGCGACCCCGAGCTCCAGCGCTGGATTGATCACGCCCAGGGCTACGCGGTGTTCCCGGATATCGGCA
>JBCDLQ010000038.1:0-9888 GCA_039414335.1 Pseudomonadota bacterium
CCCGCCGGTCACCCGCCTCATCGCGAAGGGACCTGGGCCGATGCCGACCATCGTCTTGCCATGCTGGAGTTGGCGCTCGCGCCCTATCCGGATCTCAACGTGGATGACCGAGAGATCCATCGCGCCGGGCCCTCATTCATGGTCGACACGCTGGCCAGTCTGCGCGAGGAAGTCGATGATGCGCCGATTCTCCTGTGCGTGGGCCAGGACGCGGCCAACGGCTTGAATCGCTGGCATCGCTGGCGTGATCTCTTCGACCTGGCTCATCTGGTCATCATGACGCGACCCTTGAGCCAGCCCCGCTATCCGCATGATCTCGGCGAGATGTTCGAAGAGCGCCGGGTGACGCGAACCCGCGATCTGATGAGCACGCCGAAGGGCCGAGTGCGTCATGTGGAGATCACTCAGTTGGCCATTTCTTCGACCGATATTCGCCGTCAGCTGGCCTCGGGCAGGGACCCACGATTCCTGCTGCCCGTCACGGTTCTGGCCTATATCCAGAAGCACGGGCTGTATCGCTGAGCTCGGAACGTCGCAGGTCCACGCTGACCTTGGCGATGAAAGTCGTCGTCAAAGGGAGTAGACTGCAGTCTGCTCACACTGAATGCACCGCACTTAATTTCTTGAACGCACAATCTGTTCCTGATGCAATTACTCTTCGCGATCTGGCCGTGTCGGTCCTCGACGATGCCAAGGGCGAAGACATCCAGCACATCGATCTGCGTGATCGCTCCAGCTTTGCCGATTTCATGATCATTGCCAGTGGCACCTCGACCCGCCAGGTCAAGGCCATGGCCGATCGTCTGGTGCAGCGCGCCAAATCCTTAGGAGTGCAGCCTCTGGGCGTGGAGGGCGACCGCGAGGCGGAGTGGGTGCTGGTGGATCTTGCCGATGTCGTGGTGCACCTGATGCTGCCGCAGACCCGCGCCTTCTACAATCTCGAGAAGCTCTGGTCGGCACCGCCGGCAAGCCAGACCGCCCAGGTCTGAGTTTGACGACATGGACCTGCTGGTGGTCTCGGTGGGTCAACGCATGCCGTCCTGGGTGGCCGAAGGCTGGTCCGACTATGCCCGTCGCATGCCCCCTCATCTGCCCCTGAAGCTGATTGAGGTCCCGCCGGCTGGCCGCAAGGCGGCGGGCCGTGCACGTCAGGCCGAAGCGCAGTCCCTGTCCGACCGAATCCCCGATCGCGCCAAGCGGATTGCCCTGCACGGAGTCGGCAAGCCCTGGTCGACGGAAGATCTGGCCGGCAAGCTGGCCGACTGGCAACACGACGGCGATCCCCTATGCTTCCTGATCGGCGGGGCTGAGGGTCTGGATCCGGATCTGCTGGCCACCTGTCAGGCCCGCTGGTCCCTCGGTCCGGCCGTCTTTCCCCATATGCTCGTACGAGTGCTGATTGCCGAGCAGCTCTATCGGGCGACCACCATCCTCAGCGGGCATCCCTATCATCGTGGGCACTGAACCGTCTTTGGCGCCAGTGCTGGTGCTGGCGTCTGCATCGCCTAGACGCCGCGAACTGCTGTCGCAATTCGGATCGGCCTTTGAGGTGCAGCCGGCTGATATCGATGAATCGATTCGGCCCGGTGAGCGTGCCGAAGATTACGTGCTTCGCATGGCGGAAGAAAAAGCGCTGGCGGTGGCGGCGGCCCGATCGGATCTGCCGATTCTGGCAGCCGACACGTCCGTGGTCATCGACGGGACCATCCTGGGCAAGCCGGCCGACGCAGCTCAGGCCGGCGCCATGCTCAAGCGATTGTCCGGTCGCTCTCATCAGGTCATGAGTGCCTTGGCGATGGTCTTGCCCGGACGATTACCCGAGTCTCGATTGTCGATCACCGACGTCTACTTCGCGGCACTGAGCGATGACTGGATTCGGGCCTATGTGGCCAGCGGTGATCCCATGGACAAGGCCGGTGCCTATGGCATCCAGAACGCTGCCGGTTTCAAGGTCAACCGAATCGACGGCAGCTACAGCGGCGTAGTGGGCTTGCCCTTATTTGAAACCGGCGAGCTACTCGCAGCCGCCGGGCTGGTCGATGACACTTGAGCCGACACGGGGCGCAGGCCCCTTCAATGCTATCCTTCGCCCTGTTTTGGGGGCCGTTTCCGGCCCCGTTTTGTCTTAAGCGATGAGTCGTCCCAGTGAGTGATGAAATCCTGATCAATGTCACGCTGACCGAGACCCGGGTGGCCGTGGTCGAAAACGGTCTGCTGCAGGAGCTTTATCTCGAGCGCGATGATGATGTCAGCTACGTCGGCAATATCTATATGGGCCGGGTCGAACGGGTGCTGCCCGGCATGCAGGCGGCCTTCGTCAATATCGGGCTGGATCGAACCGCCTTTCTGCACGCCAACGACATCCTGCCGCGCCAGCCTGAGCTTGATGAGAAGGGCGAACCGATCCAGGCGCCGCCCATTACCGAACTGGTCCAGCAGGGTCAGGCCATCATGGTGCAGGTCATCAAGGATCCTCTGGGCAGCAAGGGTGCGCGCCTGACCACCCAGTTGAGCGTCCCTTCGCGCTATCTCGTGCTGCTCCCTGAGGGCGACAGCATCGGCGTGTCGATCCGGATCGAGGCTGAAGACGAGCGGCTGCGGCTCAAGGACCTGCTCAAATCTCTGATCCAGGACGACGGCAAGACTGCGGGTTTCATCTTGCGCACGAATGCCGAGGGCATCGGTGAGGACGCTCTGGCGCGAGATATCGACTACCTTCGCCGCCTATGGTCTCGGATCGAGAAAGCGATCGATTCGATCGAGCCGGGCAATTGCATCTACGAAGACTTGTCGCTGCCCTACCGATCCCTGCGCGACCACATGCAGGGGGGGATCGACAAGGTTCGGATCGACGATGATTCCACCCAGCAACGGGCTCGCCGATTCGCCCACGAATTTTTCCCCGAGTGGGCTGACCGCATCGAACACTATCGGGCCGACAGCCCCTTGTTCGATCTCTACGGCGTCGAAGACGAAATCGAACGGGCGCTGAGTCGGATCGCGCCGCTGAAGTCCGGCGGCCACCTGGCCATCGACCAGACCGAAGCGATGACGACTGTTGATGTGAATACGGGTGCCTACGTGGGCTTCCGAAACCTTGAAGAGACCATCTACAAGACCAATCTGGAAGCCGCACAAGCCATCGCCCGGCAGCTACGACTTCGCAATCTGGGCGGCATCATCATCATCGACTTCATTGACATGCACGACCCGGAACACAAGCGACAGGTCCTGAGAACGCTGCAGCGGGCCCTGACGCGGGACAACGCCCGCTCGACCGTATCGGACATCTCGCCGCTGGGTCTGGTTGAAATGACCCGCAAGCGCACGACCGAGAGTCTCGAGCGGCGCCTGTGTGAACCCTGTCAGGTCTGCGAGGGCCTGGGCCGGGTCAAGAGCGTGGACACGGTCTGCGCAGAAATCTTCCGCGAAGTGATGCGCGCCGTGCGTCAATTTGAAACCGGTCAGTTGCGCGTCATGGCGACGCCCGAAGTGGTCCATCGCATGATGGAGGATCATCGCGGCGCGATTGCCGAACTGACCGAACAGCTCGGGACCTCGATCCAGTTCCAGCCCGAAGAACAGTACGGCCAGGAACAGTTCGACGTCGTTCTCCTTTGACTCGATCCCCTCAGAAACCGAGATCGCGGTTGCGTCGTGGCATCCGTCAGGTCCGCGCCTGGCTGCTCAGCCTGCTGGCGGTCGTCATCATTGCTACGGCCATTCTGGTCGGCGTCGGTCGCGCTCTCATTCCTTACGCGGATCATCTGCGACCGTGGTTGACCGCGCAGCTGACCGAGCGTCTCGGCGATGAGGTAGCAATTGGTCGACTTGAGGCACAGTGGCCGCGCCTGACTCCCCAGCTGAGCCTGTTTGACGTGCGAGTGGGCCCGGCTGAATCGCCACTGCTGCATATCGACCAGGCGCGCCTGGAGCTGCACCTGCCCAATCTGCTCGATGAGGATCGCAATCCGCTGGAATTGATCGTCCTCGGCCTGCAGCTGATTCTGGAAGAGGACCAGGACGGTCGCTGGGGCGTTCGAGTCGAAGGTGGTGGGCGAATCACCGACCCCTCTAGCGATCAGGACGACGACGGACAGCCACAACTGTTCTCTGATCTTGCGATCCGGGATGCGCAGCTCAACGTGCTGACCCGAGACGGTCTGGAATTCGCGACGCGTCTGGCCGAGGGCGAGGTCCGCCGACGCGGTCAGGACACCTTGATCCGCGGCGTGCTGGAGCCAGCGGAGATCAGCGGGAATGCGCTGCAGTTTTCCCTCCTGCTCGGGGCCGATGAAGGCCGCTGGCAGGCAGGCCAGGCCTGGTTTGCGGGTGAAGCGTTGACGATCAGTCAGTGGCTGAATGCACCCGGCGTCCCGCCCGAGGCCACCATTTCGATGGAAGCCTGGGGCGACTGGACCGAGGCTGAGGGCGGCCGCATCGACATGGACCTATCCGCGAGCGGCCTCGAAGGTGTGGAGGGTGAGCTCAGCGCCGAAGTGCTGGTTCATCGCGAAAACCGCATCACGCAGATCGACCTGTTGAATCTGACCCGAGACGGCGCAGGCACAGATCCGATCATCGAGCGTCTGGCCGTGGCTCGACAGGGCGAGGAATGGGCGGCGTCGCTGGATGCACCTGATCTGAGCCCGCTTCCGGCCCTGATCGCGCCCTGGTTCGGTGAGCTGGCCGCCTGGCCGAGCCGCGTTTCCGGTCGAATCGAAGGGCTGGAGGCAGGCTGGCGCATGGGTGCGGGTCTGACCCGATTGAGCGGCCGACTGAGCGACGTGAACTGGGAGGTCGCGCCGCGTTTTCCCAGCGTGTCGAATCTCAACGTGGAACTTGGACTGGATGGTGACCGGCCCGTAGTGACCCCGCTCGTCACCCCGCAAGGGCAGCCACAGGTGGTCTGGGAGTCCCTGTTCAAGGAACCCATCGATGTGCTGGAAGCGACCGGTCGAGCGTTGCTGTCCTGGCGGGCGATCGAACTCCAGGGCCTGTTCCTCGACACGGGAGTGGTTCAGGGCACAACCGACGGCTGGTTCTACTTCGATCGGCGCAAGCCCTTCATGGACCTGCTGATCGATGTCGATCGAGTCGGCCCTGTCGATCCTCGACGCTTCCTACCGCTTCGCTTCATTCCGCCTCGGACCAGTGAGTGGCTGAATCGCTCCTTTCGCTGGGTGGAAGATGCCTCGGGCTTTGTCTTGCTGCACATGCGCGCGGGAACGAAGACCCGTCAGTTTCGCCGTGGCTATTTCGAGTCCGAAGCGACGATGATCGGTGTGGATATCGACTACCAGGACAATTGGCCAGCGGCCAGCAATCTGAGCGGTGAGGCGACCTTCATCTCTCGCGAAGTCTACGCACGAATCGACGACGGCGAGCTTGGTGAGTTGCCGATCGAATCGGCAGATCTGGTCATCGAGGATCTCGTTGAACCCATTGCCAACCTGACCATCAGATCCGGCGATCATGAGGCGGCCGATGTGCAGTCGCTGCTGGCCCGCATTCCCGCAGAAGCCTGGCAGCGCAGCCTGGAACCAATGGCCTGGGCGGGTCCGATCGATATCACGACGCGCCTGCGGCTGCCCCTGAAGCGGATGTCCGAGTGGTGGCTGGAAGGAGAGGCCGAGCTGGGCGGCGCCGACCTGACGGTGTCGGCCGCTGATTTGAGATTCCAGGGCTTGCGTGGTGAGGTCGGTTTTGATCGACAGGCGCTGGGCCCGACTACCCTGGCGCTGAACGATGGTCTTGAGGATCGTCAGCCCGGTCAACTGAATGTTGTGGCTTCCTTCAATGAATCGGCCTGGGTCGAGGTCGATGGTCGCCTCAATCCGCTGGACCTGCTGCTGGTGCCGGGTGCGCTGGAGGGACGGCTCAACGGACAGGCGGATGTCTCTGCGCGCATGGCCGAACATCCTGATGGTGGACTGGCGGTGACGCTGAACAGCGATCTGACCGGTCTGGCGGTGAATCTGCCGACGCCGCTGGACAAGCCGCGCGAGCTGGCCTGGCCCTCGCGGTTGGATTTTCGACTCGATGACCCCCTGCAGTCCGGAACCTTTGCGATTGCCGATGTGCTCAACGTGCGGGCTGAGCGGGCAGTCGACACGTGGCGTGTGGGTGTGCGGCTGGATGATCAGCCGGCAGAACTGCCAGACGCCGGTCTACAGGTTCGTGGGGAACTGGCCCGCCTGGATATCAGCGAATGGCAGAGCGTGCTGGCCGATGACATGGCCGGCGTCGAGGGTGACGTGGCCGACGAGCTGCAGGCTGACATGGAATTTGCTGTGGGTGAGCTGATCCTGGCCGGCGTCCGCTTGAATGACGTCGCCATGCAGCTGGGACGGGACGAGAGTGCCTGGCGCGCGAGCTTCGATGGTCCGGACGTGGCCGGCGAGCTGGTCATTCCCATTCCCCTGGACTCTGGTCGCGTGGTCGCCGTCGATCTCCAGCGCTTGCGATTCGACCCGATCGAATCGGACGGTGATAGAACGCTGCTCGATGAGCAAGCCCTGTCGACGCAGACCTCTACGGAGAGCCCAATCGGCTACCCGCCACTGCATGTTCTGATCGAGGACCTGCGCTGGGGCGAACTCGATCTGGGTCGTGCCCGGCTCGAGTCTTTTCCTTCGGCCGAAGGGCTGGAGGTAGAGCTGATCGACGTGTCTGGCCCGGATTTGCGCTTGAACGGCGTTGGGCGCTGGGTTCTTCGGGATGACCGGCTCGAATCGCAGTTCAGCGGCCGTCTGACCACAGGCTCGGTCAGTGGCCTGTTGGAGTCGGCTGGTTACCAGTCACCACTCGTGGCCGAGCGCACCCAATTGGAAGTCGATCTGCGCTGGCCAGGTGCGCCGGCCGATTTCCAGCTCGGCCGACTGAGTGGCGTGCTCGATCTGCAGATTGCCAATGGCACCATCCCGGAGGCTCGACCGGGTGCCGGTCGCCTGTTGGGGCTGGGTTCCCTGGCTGCGCTACCGCGACGTTTGTCGCTGGACTTTCGGGATGTGTTCGAAGCCGGCCTCGCTTTTGATCAGATCGAGGGTCGCTTCGATCTGGCGTCGGGCTTTGCCCGGACCGATGCCTTGACGGTCTACTCGCCGGCTGCGCTGATCACGATCAGCGGCGATACGGATATGGCCGCCCGACAGTACGATCAGGTCGTTCGCGGCGAGCCGGGGCTGGGCGGGACCTTGCCGGTGATTGGCGTGCTGGCCGGCGGACCGGTCGGCGCGGCGGCAGGCCTGGTGCTGCAGGGCATACTCGACCGGCCCATGCGCGGCCTGGCCGAGGCTCGCTACACGGTGACCGGTCCCTGGACCGAGCCCCAGATGGAGCTCGTTGGCGCTCGCGCCAGCGATGTCGATGAGGAAAGCGACGGTGCCGAATCCAGGCGCAGCGACCCCGAGCCGCCACCTGATTGAAACCCGAGGCGATCGTTGCTCGACCACACTCATTTGAATCCCGTCACGATCGACCGGATATCGTGGGTATCCCGTCGCCGGAGGCGACATCTCGACCGATGTTGATTACCAACTGATTCTGGAACCGATAGTGACCCATGTTTGAACTTGCACGCGCTCAATTGCTGGAGCCCACCGGACTGGACCTGTCCGACATTGAAACCGCCATCGGCCGACTGGCCGGCGGTAGCGTTGATTTCGGAGAGTTGTATTTTCAGCGCCGCGTGCGCGAGGCCTGGGGTCTGGAAGACGGCGCGGTCAAGAGCGGAAGCTGGGATGTCGATCAGGGTGTGGGTGTCCGCGCCATCGTCGGTGCGGGGACCGGTTTTGCCTATGCCGACGCGATCACGCTGCCGGCCCTGATCGATGCGGCCGACAGCGCGCGCGCCATTTCTCGACACAGCCAGTCTGGCCAGGCGCGTCTGGCGCCTGCTATTCAGACGCCCGAGCGCTATCTGACGATCGACCCGACGAGCGAAGGCGAATCGGCTGACCGCGTCGAGCTGCTGCGGACCATTGATGCCTTCGCGCGATCCCTCGACGCGCGGGTCTCCCAGGTCAGCGTCAATATCGCCAGCGCCCACGAGAGCATTCTGATCGCGGCCAGTGACGGTACCTTGGCGGGCGATGTTCGTCCCCTGGTTCGCCTGGATATCCGTGTTCTGATGGAAGATGGGGAGCGGCGCGAACAAGGTTTTGCCGGCGGCGGCGGTCGCTATCGCCTGGCTGAACTGATGAATCCCGAATTCTGGCAGGCCCAGGCCCGCGAAGCCGTCCGCCAGGCCGAAGTCAATCTGCGCGCCGAAGCCGCACCGGCCGGTCACATGACCGTGGTGCTGGGTCCCGGCTGGCCGGGCGTGTTGCTGCACGAGGCGATTGGCCACGGTCTCGAGGGCGACTTCAACCGCAAGGGTATTTCTGCCTTTTCCAATCGTATCGGTGAACAGGTGGCCAGCCCCGAGTGCACGATCGTTGACGACGGAACGCTGGCCAATCGAAGGGGTTCTCTGGCCATCGATGACGAGGGCACGCCGGCGGGCAGTACGACCCTGATCGAGAATGGCATTCTGGTGGGCTACATGCAGGACAAGCTCAACGCCCGCCTGATGGGCGTGGAGCCCACCGGCAACGGACGCCGAGAATCCTTTGCCCACCTGCCCATGCCGCGAATGACCAATACCTACATGCTGCCGGGCCAGCACGATCCATCGGAGATTCTCGCCTCCGTGGATGACGGTATCTATGCCGTGAACTTCAATGGTGGCCAGGTCGACATCACCTCGGGCAAATTCGTGTTTGCAGCTTCCGAGGCCTATCGGGTCAAGAACGGCAAGGTGGGGGCGCCGATCAAGGGTGCGACCCTGATCGGGAACGGCCCGGATGTGCTCACTCGCGTGGGCATGGTCGGAAACGATCTGGCTCTGGACAACGGCGTCGGAGTCTGCGGCAAGGAAGGCCAGAGCGTGCCGGTCGGTGTCGGTCAGCCGACGCTCAGGATCGACGGGCTCACGGTCGGAGGCACGCACTGATGAGCGCCATGATGAATCCGACGCCCCAGACGGCGGCCGAATTGCTGGCTGATCCGAATGGCGAGACCGAAACGCTGATCGGCATTGCTCAGCGCGCGCTGGATCAGGCCGCTGATGGCGGTGCAGAGCAGGCCGAGATCAGCGTGTCGTCCAGCCTGACCCGCGAGGCGGGCGTCCGTCTGGGCGAGGTCGAACACCTTGAAGAAGCGCGCGATCGCGGCGTGCGTGTGACCGTCTATGCAGGTCAATGCAGCGGAACCGCGTCGACCGGCGACCTGCGCCCTAAGGTGATCGATCAATGCGTAGCACAGGCCCTGGCAATTGCTCGCAATACGCAGCGCGACCGAGCGTCCGGTCTGGCCGAAGCCAAGCTGATGGCACACGAGTTGCCCGATCTCGATCTCTGGCATCCGCAGGATGTGGCTATGGAGACCCTGGCCGAGCGCGCCGCCGACATCGAACAGGCCGGGCGAACGGCCGACGAGCGCATCGCCAATTCCGAGGGTGCCAACGTGTCCTTCGAGGCCAGCCTGTCGGTCTATGCCAACAGCCATGGCTTCGTCGGACCGAACCGATCGACCCGCTTTTCCCAGAGCTGCGTGCTGATTGCTGCCGAAGAGGCCGGCATGCAGCGCGATTACGATTGGGACAGTGCGCGCCGCTGGACCGACCTGAACGCTCCGGAGCAGACCGGCCGTCATGCGGCGGAGCGCACGGTTCGCCGTCTCGGCGCCAAGCGAGTACCGACGGGACCCGCGCCCGTGCTGTTTGCGCCTTCCGTGGCCAAGGGTTTGCTGGGTCATCTGGTCAGCGCCGTATCGGGCAGCAGCCTGTACCGTCGCGCCAGCTTTCTCCTGGATTCAGTCGGTCAGGCCGTGTTGCCCGAGGCCTTC
>JBCDLQ010000039.1:0-9704 GCA_039414335.1 Pseudomonadota bacterium
GCCCAGGCTGAACAGGCCTGAATCAACAATCGCCGCAACAGAGAACGCAAGCAAGCATGGAAATCGAAACGCTCAAGCCTATCGTTGAAGGTGTATTACTGGCCTCCGGTGGCCCGATGAGCCTGAATCAGATCAATGCCCTGTTTCCCGATGACGAAAAGCCCGGTCATGGGGCCATCAAACAGGCCCTGGCGGCGCTGGACGCTGATCTGGAAGGTCGTGCCGTCCAGCTGGTCGAAGTCGGCAGCGGCTATCGCATCCAGATTCGCAGCCAGTTCATGCCCGTGGTTTCGCGCCTGTGGTCGGAAAAGCCCCCGCGTTACTCGCGCGCCCTGCTCGAGACGCTGGCCATCATTGCCTACCGGCAGCCGATCACGCGCGGCGATATCGAGCAGATCCGAGGCGTGGCGGTCAGCTCGAACATCCTGAGAACACTGCAGGAACGCGAATGGATCAAGGTCGTCGGCCATCGCGATGTGCCCGGCCGTCCGGAACTTCTGGGTACGACCAAGGCCTTTCTGGATTATTTCAACCTGAAGTCACTGGATCAGCTGCCGACGCTGGCCGAGATTAAGGACATCGACAACCTGGAACCCGAGCTGGAACTGACCCATCCGGAACCGCCCGAGGCCAACAAGGAAGCCGTGGAGGAAGTCAAGGAGGAGCCCGTCGAAGGCGATCAGGCCGGAGACGACACGCAGGATCCTGCTCGCCAGGCTGATGAGACCAAGGACAACACTGATGACGCATCCGAGACGCCGCAAGAACCGGAGCAAGAAGGCCGAGAACCCAGGCACGCCGAAACCGGCCCGGACGAAAAGCGCGAAGACGAGGGCTAACCAGCGCGTCGCCGACTTTCAGGGCAGCGACCGCCTGCAGAAGGTATTGGCCAGTGCTGGCCTGGGCTCGCGCCGCGGGCTGGAAAAGCAGATCGAGGCGGGTCAAATTCAGGTCAATGGCAAAAAAGCCGCCCTGGGTGCCACGGTGACTCAGGGTGACCAGATTCTCATCGACGGACGGCGACTGGAAGTCATTGCTGCGGAGGCACCCTCCCAGACGCTGATCTATCACAAGCCCGAAGGCGAAGTCACGACGCGCAGCGATCCTGAAGGTCGGAGAACCGTGTTCGATCGCCTGCCCCAGCCCGAACAGGGCCGTTGGATCGCGATCGGACGTCTCGATCTGAATACGGCCGGTCTGCTGCTACTGACGACCGATGGAGAGTTGGCCAATCGCATGATGCACCCGTCGGGCCAGGTCGACAGGGAATACCTGTGTCGGATTCGAGGCGAAGTCAGCAATGAACAGATTCAAAACCTGTTGCGCGGTGTCCAGCTGGAAGACGGCATGGCCAAGTTCTCGGATCTGGTGATCGGTGAGTCAACGAGCGGCCACACCTGGTACACGGTCACGATCATGGAAGGCCGCAATCGTGAAGTCCGACGCCTATGGGATGCGGTTGGAGCCCAGGTCGCCCGACTCAAGCGCGTGCGCTTCGGCCCCGTCTTTATTCCGGCTCGCCTCCGGACTGGTCAGTACGAGCGCCTCAGCGACAAGGATCATCGAATTCTGAGAGAGGACGTAGGCTTGAAACCTCGCTCGGTCACGCTCACCGCAGCCGCCTCGCGCAAACGCCAGTAGGCCCGCTGATAGAGGCTGACCGCGTCGATCAGGGGCTGTAGATCGTCTTGCCAAGGCGAGCGTAGGACTCGAGCACGGCAGCCGCGTTGGGCCGCAGCAATTCTGTCGTAACTTCAATGCCGCGGGCACGAAGCTTGTCGGTCCAGGCTTCCGGCCGGTCACCTTCATCAAATCCTGCCGCTTCCGCGTCCGCCTTACTCGCGCCGCACAAGACCGAAGCAACGCCGGACCAGGGAATTGCGCCAAGACACATGGCGCAGGGCTCGCAGGAACTGACCAACTCAAGCTCGCCATCGTCGCCATCCGACAGGTTCCAGCTTCCCAGCGATTGCTGGGCGAGACTCAGGGCCACGATCTCTGCGTGTGCTGATGAGCAGTGAGCGGGTTCGACCCGGTTCACGCCTAGAGCAATGACCCGACCACTTCGTCGCGCAACGACCAGCGCCCCAAAGGGGCCGCCCGTGCCCTCGCGAACGTTTTGAAGCGACAGGCTGATTGCCACATTCATGCGTTCTTCCGGCGTCACCAGTCGTTCTGGCAAGCGTTCCCGAAAGGCCTGCAGCCAGCTCGGCATCTCGATGCGGATGTGTTCGGCACCTTTCACGGCAAGCCCCCTTCGTCAGATGACAGCACGGCAGTCTGTCGAACCGCCTCGAACAGGGCAATGCCGGCGGCAACCGATACGTTGAGACTCTCCATCGGGCCTGGCATGTCGATTCGAGCCAGCACATCGCAGCGTTCGCGAGTCAGGCGGCGTAGCCCCTTGTCCTCGCTACCCATGACCAGGGCCAAAGGCCCCGTAAGGTCAGCAGCGTGAAGGGAACGCTTGGCTTCTCCTGCCAACCCGACACGGAAAAGCCCGAGATCGGCCAGCTTGTCCAGGGTCCGCGCCAGATTCGTGACCAGCGCCAGCGGCAGCTGTTCGGCAGCGCCCGCAGCCGCACGCCTGACGACCGGGGTGAGGCCAACGGCTCGATCCTTCGGCACCACCACACAGGCGACGCCGGCAGCCAAAGAGGTCCGCATGCAGGCACCCAGATTATGCGGGTCCTGCACACCGTCGAGCACGAGCAGGCGAATCGCGCCTTCGTGACCTTCGACCAGGTCAATCAGACCATTTTCATCAATCGCCTGGCGCGCCATGAATTCGGCAATCACACCCTGATGCCTGACGCCCTTGGCCAGGCGGTCCAGGGCTGATTCGTCGCTCAACTCTGCCTGGATTTCGAGCGCATCGAGTCGATCGCTCAGCGCCTTGAGTCGGGCGTTGCCCCGCTTGAGCCAGATTCGAACGATGCGTTCCGGTGCCGCATCAAGCAAACCGTTGACCGCGTTGATCCCCATGGCGAGCTCTCGCTTCATCGAGAATCGCTCACCAATGCCAGGTCGATCTTGCGCTCGTCCAGATTGACCGCGGCCACGGCGACGCGCACGTGATCAGCCAGCGAAAAGGTCTTGCCGTGACGCTTTCCGGTCAGGCGATGGCTGACCGGGTCGAAGTTGTAGTAATCGTTGGGCATTGCAGTCACGTGGACCAGGCCTGAAACCCCGAACTCCGGCAGCTCAACGAACAGGCCGAAGCTGGTGACGCCGGTCACCACACCTTCGAATTCATCACCAATATGGCGCTGCATGAACTGACACTTCAGCCGCTCGTCGACATCACGAGAGGCTTCCTCTGCGCGGCGCTCCGTCCAGGAACAGTGCCTGCCCTGCTCCACCATGGCCGGCTCACTGTAGGGAAACTGATTTCTCGGCTCCTTGCGCACCAGATGCTTGATGGCCCGATGCAGCAGTAAATCCGGGTAGCGACGAATCGGTGATGTGAAGTGGGCGTAGTCATTGAGTGCCAGGCCAAAGTGACCAATGTTGTCGGGCTGATAGACGGCCAGACTCAGGCTGCGCATCAGCACTGCATTGACCAGGCGCGCGTCCACGCTGCCTGCGACCCGGCTCTGGATCGCGGCGAACTGAGATGGCTCTGGCTGCTCTGACCAACCCACCTTCAGTCCTTGAGCACGAAGGAACAACTCCAGGCTCTCGAGCTTTTCTGGTGGCGGCGAGTCGTGCACTCGGAACAGCATTGGCACGCCCGTTTTGCCGACGAAGCGGGCGGCCTCTACATTGGCCAGGATCATGCACTCTTCAATGAGCTTGTGGGCGTCATGGCGTGTTCTGGGTCGAATACCCGAGACTTCACCACCGGCATCGAACTGGAAGTAGACATCGCTGGAGTCGAAATCCAGCGCGCCGCGCCGGCCCCGACGCTTCGACAGCACGCGGTAGACATCGTAGAGATTCGTCAGGCTGTCGATCACGTGCTCATTCCGAGCCCGCAGCCCGGCATCGCCGCCGACCATCATTCGCTGCACCTGGTCGTAGGTCAGGCGGGCCTGAGAGCGCATGACTGCTTCGTAGAAACGGCTGGATCGAACCTTGCCCGCATCATCCAGCCTCACATCGCAGACCATGCACAGGCGATCTTCATCGGGCCTCAGGGAGCACAGGCCGTTGGACAAGGATTCGGGCAACATGGGCAACACCCGATCGGGGAAATAGACGGAGGTGCCGCGCTCGTGCGCTTCCCGGTCCAGCGCTGAGTCGGAGGCCACATATTCGGCGACATCGGCAATGGCGACGATCAACCGATAGCCCGATTCAAGGCGCTCGGCATAGACCGCATCATCGAAATCCCGCGCGTCAGCACCATCGATCGTCAGCAGCGGCAGGTGACGCAAGTCCTTGCGCCGACTCGCGATGGTCTGATCGATCTCGGCTCCATAGGATTCGGCCTCCGCCAGCACCGCGTCGGGAAACTCCTGGGGCAAATCGTGGCTGACGATCGCGATATCCGTGGCAATGCCGGGCTCATCCGCCTCACCCAGGACGGCCACCACCTCGCCGCTGGCTGAGTGCGTATCGGTAGGCATGCGATCGATTCGGACCACGGCGATCTGGCCCGGACTGGCATCGCCAATCTTGTCGAGGGGAATCAGGATGTCCTGAGTCAGGCGTGGATCATCGGGGACCAGCACGGCGACTCCGGACTCGATCATCAGACGGCCGACCATCTGACGATGGGCTCGTTCAACGACTTCGACAATGCCCCCTTCCTTGCGACCGCGACGGTCCACGCCGGTCACGGCAGCCAGCACGCTGTCACCATGAAAGACCTGTCGCATCTGACGCGGCGACAGATACAGATCATCGCTGCCGTCATCGGGCATGACGAATCCAAAGCCGTCCATATGCGCGCTGATTCGACCTCGAACCAGGTCCATGTCAGCGGCAAGACCGTAGGAAGCCCGTCGGTTACGCACCACCTCGCCGGTGGAGATCATGGCTTCGAGTACGGGTTTGATGAGCCGGTCGGACTCGGCCTTGTCCAGACCGAGATGGTCAGACAGTCGGCGCCTGCTCATTGGCCGTCCGGCTGTCTTAAGCAGTTTACGAATGGTTTCGGCGTCGATGACGCGCCGTTGGGATGACGACATGGAACGTGAGGGTCCTGGAATGGTCCGAGCATTGTATTCGCTCCAGCTTGACCTTGTTTTCATCCACGGGATAATGAGCAGCCCGCGTCAAACGCCCAACGATTGCATGACCCTCTTGTCCAACGACATTCGCCCATCCATCGCTATCGCGCTGATTGCCCTTTTACTGACCGCCTGTGCGAGCGGACCGGCAATCGATCAGAACGTGGTGGAAGACGAATCGCCGCTGCAACCGCCCTACTACCTGAGAGCGCAAGTCGACAATCCCTTTGAGCAGATCGATCAGGCGATCCGCCGGGTGGGAGAAACGCAAGCTGTTACAACCATCGATCAGACCGAACCCTCCCCCGTTGACCTGTGGGAGCGTCTGGTCACTCGCTTCGAGTTTGCCGAATGTCCCGCGAACAGCCGAGCGGAACAGTGGGCCCAGTGGTTCGGCGAGCGAGAAGAGTATCTGGATCGGGTCATGACGCGAGCGCATCCCTGGCTCCACGACATCGCCAATGAGATCGAGCGTCGAGAGCTCCCCGGAGAGCTGGCTCTGATCCCGATCGTCGAGAGCGCCTACGACCCCTTCGCCTACTCCCATGGACAAGCCTCCGGGGCATGGCAATTCGTGGCCGCAACTGCCCGTGAGTATGGCCTGGAGATCAACGAGTTCTACGACGGTCGCCGGGATCTGCATTCGGCGACGCGGGCCGCATTGCAGTACTTCAGCAGGTTGAACCAGCGCTTCGATGGCGACTGGAACCTCACGCTTGCCGCCTACAACGGCGGTCAGGGACGTGTTTCAAGGGCGCTGAGCCGCGCCAGGCAGCGCGGTCAGTCCACGGTCTGGTCAGACCTCCGACTGCCGCGCGAGACTCTCGCCTATGTTCCGAAGGTCAACGGCCTGGGCTGCCTGTTTCAAGATCCGCAACGCTACGGCTGGGAACGTCCGGACTGGCCCAATCAGGCCCAGCTGGCTCGGGTCGAGTTCGATGGGCCGATTGATATCGTCGTTCTGTCAGTTGAGGCCGAACTGGACCTGACCGAGATCGTAGCGTTGAACGCGGGTCTGAGCCGGCATCTGACCTCACCCAGCGGGCCCCATCACCTGATCGTGCCCATCGACGCCGTGGGTCGCGTCATTGAGGCGATCCCCGCATTGGAGGATGCTCAACCCCTGCGCTGGCGAGAGATCGAGGTGCGCAGCGGCGACACGCTGTCGGGACTGGCCGTGCGACATGACACCAGCGTTCGCGCGCTCAAAGAAAGCAATCAGATTCGCGGAGAACACCTCTCCATTGGTCAGCGACTGCGTATTCCGGATGGTCGCGAGCAACCGGAGGACTCTCCTTTCGCGGCAGGTTATGTAGAACTGGCGGAGCTTCAGCAGCGCTTGCTGCCCACGCGACGGTTTCGCCATGTGGTCCGGCCCGGCGAGAGCCTTTGGGTCATCGCACGGCGCTATTCGGTCTCGGTCAGCGATGTGCAGCGCTGGAATCGTCTGGGCAACTCATCGATGATACGTCCCGGCCAGCGGCTGATGATCGAGATGGATAGCCCCGCCGGTTCGGCACCCGTTCAGACCCAGTCTTACACGGTCCGCAGCGGTGATTCCCTGTGGTTGATTGCCCGGCGCCATCAGGTCTCGCTGCGGGATTTGATGCGATGGAACGGACTGACTGAACGCAGCATTCTGCGGCCTGGACAAACCCTGAGACTCAATCGAGGAAGCTGATGCACTATCTGATGGCGTTGATTCTGGTGGCGGCGGCAACGCTCACGCATGCCCGGGACGTCGAGCTAAACGGCTCGATTGCACAAGGCGGGCTGGTCTTCGGCCACGCGCCGGGCGCCACGGGCGTCAGCCTTGCCGGATCCGATCTGATGATCTCCGAGGGTGGCCATTTCGTGCTCGGTTTCAGCCGCGACCAGACCGAGGGTCAGCTGCTTAGCGTGCGCTTTCCTGATGGGTCTCGCTGGGAACAGACCCTGATCCCCGAAGCGCGCGAGTTCAACATCGAACGCATCGACGGATTGGACCAGAACTTCGTCACCCCGCCACCGGAAGTCTATGAACGGATTCGGAACGATGCGGTGATGACTCGCCGGGCTCGGGAACGTCGTGATGCAAGAACGGACTGGGTGGATGGCTGGATCTGGCCGGCACGCGGACGGATCTCCGGAGTCTACGGCTCCCAGCGCATTCTCAACGGCGAACCCCGGAACCCCCACTGGGGCATCGATATTGCTGCCCCGACCGGCACGCCCGTTCTGGCACCTGCCGGCGGCATCATTACGCTGGCGGAAGACGATCTCTACTACTCCGGCGGCACTCTGTTCATCGACCATGGCCACGGCCTGGTATCGGCTTTCCTGCATATGGAAACGCTGACCGTCGAGGTCGGTCAACGCGTCGAACAGGGCGAGGAAGTCGGCACGATCGGCGCCACCGGGCGAGCGACGGGCCCACATCTGGATTGGCGCATCAACGTCGGTAGCACAAGGGTCGATCCGGGCCTGCTGGTGGATGCCCAGCCATGATCGCCCGTGCTGCGCTGCTCCTCTCCTCCACCGTCCTGCTGGCCGCCTGCGCAAGCGCGCCGGAGCAAAGGAGCGCAGCTTCGCCCGATCCGATGCTGCAGCAGATTGCGGCCACGGCCACCGGTGACTTTGCGACCGGCCTTGATGGATCTGGTTCGGCATTACTGCTGACCGTAGCGGCAGATCCACTGATCAGCGCCGATCAGACATTGACGCTCAATCTCACCCAGCAGCAGGCCGGCACTGCACCGCGCCAATTCGTGCTTCAGATCGAAAGAGCCCGGGAGGCACCCTTCGAACTGAGCGGTGTTCTCGCGCCCTTGACTTCCAGCGCACAAGTGATCGCTCAGTGTCCCTTGAGGGTCGGAACCAGCGCGCAGGGCGTGAGCGCCACGACCGATGCGGAAAGCTGCCGTTTTGGTGAAGCTGGTGGACAGGTCGGGCTGATCAAGGAGTTTCTGTTCGCGGGTGATCAGATCAGAATTGCCGATCGCTTGTCTGGCGGCCCGTCAGGTTCGCAGGACACGATTTCCGAACAATTGCTCCGCTTCTATCGCCTGAACCGCTACGAAGGCTGGAGCGGCGTGCTGGAGGATGGCTCGTGGCGGGTCGCCCGGGATCTGATCGTCGATACGGCAAATGGCCGTATCGAACCCTTGGATGCTGCGGGAATGGGTCTGGGAATCATCATCGAACTCGATCGTGGTGAGCTCGACGGAGACCAGCAGCCCATCGTCAGGCTGACCGTCAAGGACTCGGAAACTTTGGAAACGCTGGCGCGGAGTTGGGCCGCACCGGGTGCTCGAAGGATGGGAATTGCCCTGCCCGACCTTCAGGTCGGGCTGGAAAGAGTACTGGATTGACCGTCGGTCGCTCGACGCTCTCGAAAGGCTCAGCTGGACCAGGCTGACGGTCGGCCATCGATGGGCTTGTAACCCCTATCCACGCCCTTGGTCACGATGCTGACGGCGTTGTGGGGATGCAAGCTCTCGAAGTGTGAGCAGCGCGCCCAGTAATCCACCACGCGATCCTTTTCCTCGAGCGCAGACTGCACGCGGCGCGCGGCGTCTTCACAGAACATCAGGTTCTGGCCGTTCAGCAAGGCAAAGGCCTGTTCGTCTTCACGTTTGACCGCGGCTTGAACCGGCGTCTTTAGCGCGTCCTCGATCACGTCGATCATTTCCACAAAGGGGAAGGCCTCGAAGCTCGGCGAGAGCTGCAGTCGAATATCGGCATGGCTGCGCTGGGAATGCGGGGTCGCCAGAATGCCCTCTTCCGTACCCAGCCAGGCAATGACATCAGCGGCCTGCAGCGTCTCCTGGCCATCGAAGTCCTTGCGGAACTGATCCTGAATCAGCTGCCGAGCCAGCGCTGCCGAGCAGGGACAGGTCGATGAGTAGACGATCTGGTATGCCATCTCGATCTCGAATTCCGAGCCCTTGACGCTGGCGATCAGACTGAAGGGATAGTTCTTCCAGCCCTCGTTGTCACTGACCAATGACCTGCGCTTGATCAGGTAGTCGAAATCCAGGCGCACCATCGCGCGCGAACTCAGGTCTTCGTGCGAATCCATGAATTCACGGAGAATTCGGCGCAGCATCAGCGGCGACAGCGGCCGTTCGCCCAAGGCACGGTCCAGATGGAGATACAGGCGAGACATGTGAATGCCACGCGCATTCTCGTCTTCGAGATCGACAAAGGCGCTGACCCGAGCCGGTGCCTGGACCTGGCGTTGATCAGCGGATTCGAGGATCAAGGGCATTTCGATGTGGTTCATGCCCACCCAATCGAGTCGCCCCGCCACCTGGGCCTTGGCGTGACTGGCGATGTCCGGCATGGAGCCGATCTTATTGGCTTTACTCATGATTTTTTTCGTGCCTCCAATGATGGAAGACGGTTCTGAAGGCCTCGCTTGGCAAAACCAGTTACAGCGTTTCGCAACATTGGAGACTCGAGCGACCTGCGGAGGAATCGTGAGAAGAGCAGATCAGCTGGAAAGAAGAAATGGTCGGAGCGAGAGGATTCGAACCTCCGACCCCC
>JBCDLQ010000040.1:0-9605 GCA_039414335.1 Pseudomonadota bacterium
GAGCGACGAGCAACCACCAGAAGCTCGGGTTTCGTGGCAAAACCAAAGGTCTACGCGAAATCCGATCCTTAGGCATCGGATGATCATAGACAACGACGATTCAAAAGAATAAGCGTGACGAGGTAGCAGGGTCCAAATCCCTGATTGAGCCCGCAACAATCCTCTGGCATTCCTTTGAGGATCAATCCCGGGTCGGTAGGCGGTTCCAGCGCTCGAGATTGAAGTCCGGCTGCGGCCGCCGTTCGCGCAGTTCGAAGACCACGTGGTCGACGGACTCGCGGCCGTGCCGGTCGACGCTGACCAGCTCGACCGAGTGCACGCCAAGCGGCAGATTCTCCGGCAGACGCCAGCGCCATAAATGGACGTTATGGTCCGGCGCGCGCCGATCGGCCGGGCCCGGAACACCATCGATTCCAACGCCGCGCCAGGCCTCATAGCCCTGCGCCCGCTCATTGCCTGAACGGCTGACCAGGGCCTGGCGCGCCATGCTCAGCACCCGGCGTCCCGAGAAGGGATCGGCATAGTCCGAGCCACGCTTGACCGCTTCGCCGCGCGCTTCCTGCGTGCGTTCCAGATCGAACCACTCGCCGTCATTGATTCTCGCCTTGACCCGGGTCTCCGTCGAGCCCAGCCAGACGTTGGCGGTCAGATAGACGCCCTGGCCAAGGTCGGACGGCGTGAACAGGTGGTAGCTGGCCAGATCATGGAGTGAGTAGGGAGGGATGGGGTGCCGCTCGTCGCGGGGTTCGATCATCCATGCACCGATCGCCTGATGCCAGGCGCGAAAATCCGGGCTGTTGAAGCTGACCCACTGGGACCGATCTCTTCCGAAGCTGGTGGAATGATAGGTTTCGACATAATCAGCACCATCGAAATCCAGCGTCAGCAGACCGCGCGGTGACCCCATGCGCTGGATCGCCAGCGGCACGCCGTCATACTCGAAATCACCCGTCCACCAACCGCCGGAAGCCGCCCCCGCAACGATATGGCGGAACGGCAGGGTCTCGACATCGACGCTCTCCTGCCACCCGGCAAAGGAATCGCCCGGGCTCAGATTCTCCAACGTATGCGTATGGCCCGACAGGGACAGCGCGGGGCGTGGTGCGACGAGCGCGTAAATATCGGTCGCGTTGTCGGTCTGATGGACCGGGCTGTCCGCATCGGAGAAAGACAGAAACGGGATGTGGTGCACGAGCACAATCCGCTGGTCTTCCGGCGTGGTGTCCATGAGCGCGGCCAGCCACTGCATCTGCACCTCGGACACCCGCCCGTTGTAGCGCGGTGTATCAGGATCAGAGCAATGATTCGATTCCGACCGTCCCGCCATCTGTTCCGGAGGGCAGGGATAGACCACGTTGTTCAGTGCGACGAACAGAACCTGTCCGATCTCGAAAGCGTAGTAGTCGGGCATAGCGCGCTCGCGCCAGCTGTCGGCCGCGTTCGACGGTGACGGCGCATCGAAATCGATCTCGTGGTTGCCGAAAACGAGCCACTGCGGCACGCCCGCTGCGGCTCCGACTTCCATCATCCGATCAGTCAGATCCAGATCATCGCCCAGCACGTCTCCGACGTAGATGATGCAGTCGCCGTCATCGAGATCGAGGCTCACCATGCGGGCTACGGCGCTGTCGCGGTAAAAGGATATTTCGCGGTTCGAATAGGCCTGGCTGTCACCGACGATCACGCAGCGAAACTCGTCGCTGGCCTGGATCTTGTTCAGGGCAAAGTCAATGCGATCGGGCAAAGGCCGATCAGGAATGCCGCCATAGCGCAGGGGCGGCGAGCCGCCTTCCTTATGAACATGAAAAAATTGAGGGACCTGCCGATCGTCCACGGGCACGCGCCAGCCGCGTGGCTGCACGAGGGTGAGGTTCATATCGGTGCGGATCGGCAGCTGATAACGACCCTGACGATCAGTCAGAACGATCTCCAAGCCGTTGGATACGCGTACATCGGCCACGCCCGGCTCGTTGGCCTGGCGCTGGCGGTCGCTATTGCGATCGTCATACACAACGCCATCGATCCAGCCTTCGCGCGGCGACCAGTCGTCGCCGGCACTCCGAGTCTGGTGGGCACAGGCAGTCAGGGCCAGCGTCACCATCACGATCATTAATCGAAACATCGGGTTCTCCCACAGTCAGTCCCGCCATAACATCGTGCCACGCCACCTTGACGATCCAGTGACGACATCAGCCTGGCCGCTGGCCCATCCAGTGCGCCATCAGTTCAGGGCTGTGGTCCTGCAACCACTGACGCGCCTCGAGATCGCTCGGGTCCGTTCGCAGGCGGCGGATGCAGTCCAGGGCGCGCGCTGCCTCTGTCTCTGGCGCGGCCTCGACCACTGGGATCGGATAGCCGCGGGCCAGTAGCCAGGAGGGAAACAGGGGCATGGCCAGCGGTTCTTCAAGATCCCAGAACTGTTCAACGCGTCGGGCCAGTTCATCGTCCTCATCCAGCTCCAGCCAGTTTTCGGCTGCCGCTGGATCGTCCCAGCACAGGCGGCACAGGGCACGCAGCGCTCGCTCACGCTGGTCCAGCTTGAAACTCGCACGTATCTCGACCAGGCGCAGCGAGGAGTCCAGTCCTTCCGCGTCCTGGGCATCCAGCGCCTCTAGCGCCCCCTCCCAGTCTTCGGCCTTGAGGCGCAGCAGGGCCGGAGCCAGTTCGGGTGAAAGGTCAGATGGCGACAGGGCGCCAGTCATATCGGCCAGCCGGAGGTAGAAGCGACGCTGGAATTCGCCGGCGGACGAAGGACCCAGCAGGCGCCGGGCGCGCTGGTCCAGATCGCCCTCGATGGCCTCCAGGACACGGGCCGGATCGGGCTTTAGTTCACCCAGCCATCCCAGCGCACCCACCAGGTGCTCCGCATCGGCCTGCAGCTCATTGGCCGGGTCGGCAGCTGAGAGCTCGTTCAGGGCCTTCTCGGCCGCCGGCGCATCGGCGGATTCGAGGGCGCGAATCAGCTGCGCGCGGGCCGTGGCCAGGCGGTTGTCAAGAAACAGATCGGCCTGAGCCTGATCGTCGACACGCAGCCAGCGCGTGCGGGCCACGTGATCCGTAGTGGCACGACGGAACAAGGCACCGTGGGCTTTCGACCGCGGATCCGTGGTCGCCAGCAGCCCCAGCTCCCGGGCCCGATTGGCGGCCCAGTTGAGCTGCTCGCCGACGGCCTCGATGTTGCCGTAGAGCTCGTCTTCCAGGACACCATCGGCCTTGGACTCGAATCGAGACAGGCCGGCCCGATCGAGGCGACGCAGCAGCAGCAATAGCTCCAGCGGCTTGTATTCGCCGTCGCGGGCTAGCAGTTGTTCGACCAGGCTATTGATCAATGCGGGTTGCATGGGATGCGATTCCGTTCAGCGGCTTGTTAAGCAATCAACTCAGAGGCTCGAAGAGGGCGTCGAGGTCATCGGCGCTCAGGTCAATGGCGCCACCGCCGCCAAACAGCCCTTCGATCAGGCCGCGCTTGGACTGCTGCAGCTCGAAGACTTTCTGCTCGACCGTTTGCTCGGTCAGCAGTCGATAGACGAACACGTTCTGATCCTGACCGATGCGGTGCGCGCGATCCGTCGCCTGGTCTTCCACGGCCGGGTTCCACCAGGGGTCGTAGTGGATGACCGTATCGGCCGCCGTCAAATTCAAGCCGACGCCGCCTGCCTTCAAGCTGATCAGGAATACGGGCACCTGGCCCGACTGGAAGCGCTCGACCACGGCCTGGCGATCGCGCGTCTGGCCGGTCAGCTTGACGTAGCGAATACCCAGACGCTCCAGATCGGACTCGATCAGTTCCAGCATGCTGACGAACTGCGAGAACACCAGAATCCGGCGGCCTTCCTCAACGAGCTCGGGCAGCAGTTCTCCGAGCAGGTCTCGTTTGGCCGAGGGCAGCCCCTGGGTGAGGCTGCCGTCCTTGATCAGGCTGGGATCGCAGCAGATCTGGCGCAGCTTGAGCAGCGCATCCAGCACGAGGATCCGGCTCTTGTCCAGGCCAGGACCGGCCAGTGCCCGGCGGACCTTGTCATGCATGGCCACGCGATAGCGTTCATAGAGCTTGAGCTGATCCCCTTCGAGGGTCACCGCGCGAATCATCTCGGTCTTGGGCGGCAGCTCGGGCGCGACTTCGACCTTGGTCCGGCGCAGGAAGAAGGGGCGGATGCGCCGCGCCAGAGCATCGCGCCGTTCCGTGTCGTCTTCGCGCTCGATCGGCCGCTGTACCTGCTGCCGGAAGCGGCTCTGGCTGCCTAGCATGCCCGGCATCAGGAAATCGAACAGGGACCACAGCTCGCCCAGATGATTCTCCAGGGGCGTGCCCGACAGGCACAGGCGATGGTGCGCGCGCAGGCGCCGCACTTCCTTGGCTGCGCGAGTCCGCGAATTCTTGATCGCCTGCGCCTCATCGAGAATCAACAGATGAAAATCGTGCTCGGCCAGCAGCGCGCCGTCGCGGCTGAGCAAGGGATAGGTCGTCAGGACCAGATCCGATTCGTCGATCCACTGGAACTGGCCCTTGCGATCGGAGCCGTGCAAGGTGAGCACCTTGAGCTCCGGCGCGAAGCGGCGGGCCTCACCGCGCCAGTTGAACAGCAGACTGGTCGGCGCCACCACAAGGGCAGGCTTCGTCAGGCGGCCGGCGTTCTTTTCTGCCTGGATATGCGCCAGGGTCTGGATGGTCTTGCCCAGGCCCATGTCGTCGGCCAATACGCCGCCAAAGCCATACTCGCGCAGGAACTGAAGCCAGCCCAGCCCGTAGGCCTGGTAAGGGCGCAACTCGGCCTGCAAACCCTTGGGCGCCTCCATGGGTTTGACCCCCTTGAAGGCCGACAGGCGCTGAATTAGTTCGGCCAGGTCCTCGTCGCCACCCAGATGCCAGTGCTTGCCGGCGGCGGCCAGTTCGGACAGTCGCGAGCGCGGCAGCTGCAGGCGACTGCGCTTGACCTCCGGCGACTGGTCCAGGGCATCCACCAGCGCGCGCAGGGTTGAAGCCAGACGCTCCTTTCCCATGCGCACGACGCGATGGTCGTCCAGGCCCAGGGTGATGTGCCGCTCCGAGCCTTCGGCACCCGCCACGATGGCCTGGACCAGCGCGGCCGGCGTGCGCTCGATCCACTCAAGCAGGGCCGGCAGCAAGGACACGCGCTCCTCACCAATCACCACGCCCAGATCAAGCTCGATCACGTCCGCGTTTCCGGCGGCAGCGACCAGGTCGCCGTACCAGGCATCCGGTTCAACCAGCAGCGGCGAAAACTCCGCGCTGCCCTGGAGGGTCCAGCCCTCGGCCTCCAGATCGCGGCGTCGAGCCTGCAGATCAATCCAGGGTCGCACGCCATTGCGAGCACTTCGCGCTACCCAGAGACCGCCCTCACCCGGTCGATAATCACGACCCGGCAGAGCCTGGAGTGGCGTGAATCCCGCCGCCTCAAGCAGCGTTACGGCCAGTTCTTCAGCGGCCCGATCGCGCTTGACGCGCAGCGCCTCGCCGGGCTCGACGAGCGCCGATGAATACTCATCGTCCCAATCCAGCACTACGCTGCCGTAGCGGAAGCTCAGGCGGGCTGCCGGCTCGTGAGAAAACCGCTGCGCCGATCCCAGCTCGATCATCGACAGCTGCAGCAGCGGCTCGGCGGCCTGTCGGTCCAGCTGACGGCAGTTCATGGCGGCTGGACGGGGGAAGTCAGGCGCTTCCCGCTTGAGCGTTTCGATCAGCTCGGCGACGGCTTCGGGGGATACGGGGCCAGCCTCGAGCAGCTCGGCCACGCGATCGCTGTCGTGGCCTGTCGCCAGCGGGCGACACAGGCCACTTTCAGGATTGACGCGCCAGGGCGGCAGCAGGGGCAGCTGGCGCATCGCCTCCTGGTCTTCGCCTTCCAGCGTGAGTTCCTGGTAACCGCTGCGCAGCACCTGCCAGTTCAATCGCGTGTCCAACGGCGCGCCCAGCTGCAGCGTGGCGCCGTCAACTTCGTGCCAAAGGCAGCGACCCGTGGCAATGATGGCTTCGAGCAGAGCGTGACAGCGCGTTCCCAGGGGCGCCCAGACCAGGTCCAGAGCACCGGCCATGCGGTCGGCCAGTTCATGCAGGATGCGGATATCGTCTTCGCCGACGTAGTCGGGCTGACGCGAGTCCGCCAGGCGGGTCAGGGAATAAGGTGTCGCCGAGGCCTGCCCATCGGCCGAAATGATCTGACGCGACGGACAAACGCTGAGCTCATGGCCATCATCGGACAGGCGCAGCAGGTAGACCATGCGTTGATCGGCCGAGCGCTGCACCCGGCCCTGAAGATTCGCCGCGCTGGGTCGAGTCTGAGGCTTGCCCTGAGCGGCCCGGGCCGCAAGAACGGCGGCTGCTACGTGTTCGCACTGGGTCTTGCGCGGGCAGCTGCAGTCGCCGTCGACCTGCAACGTGTCGACACGGACATAGACCCGGTACTCCTGATCGTCACCATCGGCAACGCAGGCGGTCAGCACCCAGGCATCAGCCACCGCGCCCTGCTCGATATTGGACACGGCACCGGCATCGGCCAGCGCTTGCCCGCGTCCGACAAAACCCGGACCGAGTGCATCCAATCGCGCTTTCTGTGCAGGAGTATCAGCCATTCCTTGAAACTGTCGCAGCGCCCGAAAACCAGTCACCAAATGAACCATGATAGCGAAGCCGGTGGTGCTTGCGGGGTGTTTTCTTCACTTCTTTTTCGAAGTGGGCATCTTGTCGCCGGCGCGTGAGCGTCTGGCGGGCATCGCCTGTCCTACAATCGTGTTACAACCTGCATCTCGAGAACGTTCGAATGACATCAAAACCTCTGTTTCTGCTGCTTTTTTTCTTGCCGCTGAGCGCTTCGCTTGCCGCCTCGGACCTGACGGAGTTTTTCGCTCTGGACCGAGCCGAGCTGCGCGCCGCTGAATCGAAAATCAACGAGCTGCTGGAGCCGGGTACGGCCCGGCTGCTCCGCGAACCTCTGAATGATGCCGAGCGCTATGTCGTGCGGCGTCAACAGCGCCTTGCGGCTGAGCTGAATCAGCGGTCGGCACCGATCGACCTCGCCAGTGGCGAGCAGGTCCAACCCCTGTTCTGGCCCGTGGCCAGAGCCTCCCAGGTGATCACCGGCGCCGATGGCCGAGCACAGTTCCGCTGCGTGACGGCCAGTGCCGTCCTTGGCCGGGAACTGCCAGACTTCCGCGCGGGCAACGGCAATCGAGGAGCGGTTCAATGAAAGGACTCTCGATGATTCAGTCCATGGCCGTGGCCGGCCTGACCGCCCTCCTCTCCTTCAGCCTTCAGGCACAGATGCTGCAGGTGGACTACTCGGATCCGCCCAACTTCGGATTCAATGACAACACGCCGGCCGATCCTGCACCGGGCAACAGCGGCACCACCCTGGGCGAGCAGCGGCGCGCGGCCTTTGACAAGGCCATGGACATCTGGAGCTCGCGCCTGGACGGCAACTCGCTGATTCGGGTCAACGCTTTCTTTGAAGATATCGGCTGCGGCGACACGACGACGCTGGGACTCGGCGGCAGCCTCGGCCTGACGCGCAACTTCGTCAACGCGCCGCAACCTGACACCAACTACCCGATCTCCGTGGCCGCCGCCCTGCGCGGCCAGATCTACGCGCAGTTCGACGCTGAGATCCAGGTTCGCTTCAATTTCCGCATCGACTCCGAGCCCTGCGCGGAGACCCTGGATGCCTTCTGGTACGGACTGGATCCACTGGTTCCACCGCCCTTGCGCACCGCCTCCTTCCTTGAGCTGGCCCTCCATGAGCTGGGCCACGGCCTGGGTTTCCAGAGCCTGACCGATCGTGAGGACCGCACATTCTTCGGTTCTCCGCCCACGCCTGACGTGATGTCCGGCCTGATCTTCGATGTCGACCGAAACGCCAGCTGGCGCGAGCTCACGCCGGCCCAGCGCGTCCAGTCGGCCACCTCGGGCGACAACCTGGTCTTTACCGGCGAGCGCACCAATCTGCGCGCCGCCGAGCGGCTGTTGCCGCCGGGGCGCGTGATTCTCGATCCCGCTGGCGGCTCCGCACAGACCTTCGTCGCCTGGGTCCAGGGTTACGCACCCTTCCTGCCGCTGGAAGGCCTGGATGCGGAGCTGGCCCTGGCCCAAGGACCCGGGCTGGGGCCTGAGGCGGGTGATCCCTGGCATCGCGCTCTGGCCTGTGAACCACTGGACAACGGCAGCCAGGTCAGCGGCAAGCTGGTGCTGGTCCGTCGCGGTGAGTGCTTCTTCGCAACCAAGTGGCAGAACGTTTTCGACGCTGGCGGCGCGGGCATCATCATCGTCGACAACCAGCTGGCCGGAGCGGAAGGCGCGATCGAGCGTGATTTCGGCATCGCCGTTGACCGCAATCTGCCGATTCCGATCTGGATGGTGAGCGATCAGACCGGTTCTGCCCTGCGAGCGCCCCTGCAGCCCAGCTTCGCGGCAGTCCACCTGGGCTACAACACGCAGCAGCCACCACGGGGTACGAACCAGGGCGTCATCAATCTCCAGGCTTCGACGGAAAACACGGACTCGAACGTCTCGCACTTTGCCACCAGCCTGGCCCCGCGGTCCTTGATGAACCCGACCCTGTCCAACGTGTCCTTCGGCGGCGACCTAGATCAGGTTCCCGAACTCCTCTACGACATCGGCTGGCCCGACGCCTCGGCCAAGCAAGCCCAGTACAGCGGCAACTGGTTCAACCCGAATCGCGGGGGCGAGGGCTGCCAGCTCACCTTTGACGGCGGCCAGGACACGTCGGTGCTGACCTGCTACCTCTATAACAACGGCGACCAGTTCTGGTTGATCGGTAACGGCACAGACCTGGGCGACCGCTATGAATTCAATGAAATGGTGATCACCAGCGGCGCCGACTACGGTGCAGCTTTCGACCCCGACGCCGTGACCATCGATCGGTGGGTTCGGATCGTGATGCGCCCGGTCGACTGCAGCAACGCTACATTCGAGTGTCAGCCAGACTTTGACGACTTGCCGGACTTCAGCAGCCAGATGACTCGCATCACGGCCGGCAGCTGCAACGTGCGCGCCGCCAACCAGCTCAATCGAACGCTCAGCGGCAACTACTTCGACGTGGACCGGGGCGGCGAAGGCATCCAGCTGGCGCTCGAAGCCAACGGCTTGTCCTGGGTCATCACCTTCTACACTTACCTGGATGGTGATCAGGTCTGGATGATCGGCTCGGGCAGCCGAGCCGGCAACACAATCGCCTTCGACGATGTGATCCTGACACGCGGCGGCGACTACGGCACGGCCTTCGATCCCGACGCCATCGAGCTCATTCCCTTCGGTCGGTTTGACCTGGAGTTCACGGAATGCAACGACATTACGCTGCAGATCACCTCCAATCTGCCCCAATTCAGTTCGGACACCCGAACACTGACCCGCATCGTTCCGAGGGAATGCACCTGATGACAACAACTAGGCAAACACGCTCTATAACGCGCCTGATCACCGCCATGGCAGCCTTGGTGCTGTCATCGGCAAGCTGGGCCCAATCACTGGTCTATGAACGCGAGTTCACCTTTTTTGGCGAAGTCGACAACACGCTTCGGATCACCTTGACGGCGGACAACACGCTGCTTGTCGAGCGACCGGCCTTCATGAC
>JBCDLQ010000041.1:0-9590 GCA_039414335.1 Pseudomonadota bacterium
GATCGTGGGCGAAATGTAACCCCCGTTGGGTCCCATGCTTATCACCGTCACCTTGTGCGGCCGCCGCATCGGCGACTGCGTGGGTTGATCCCCTCTACCGCTGCCGGCCCCGCCGGCAGCGGTTCTTCCCTCCATTCCGCTACGCTGAAGCCTGACATGATCCGATGTCTGAGCGGCCTGCTTCTGGTCAGCGTAATCCTGCCTCGGGCCAGCGCCGGCACCATCGAGTTCGAAGACGTCAGCGCCAGCGTCGGCCTGAATTTCCAGCATGAGAATGGACGCCAGGGCGACTGGCAATACCCGGAGATTCTGGGTGGTGGCTGCGGCCTCGTCGACGTCAATCAGGATGGCTGGATGGATCTGATCCTGATCCAAAGTGGCGCTCTACCGCGCGAGCGCGAAGACCGGAATCCGCCGGACCGCGATGCCAGCGGAGGTTCTCGCCTGCTTATCCATCAGGGCACTCGCGACAATGGCCTGCCCCGATTCGTCGATCAGACTGAAGACAGCGGATTGCGAGCTTTGGGCTACGGCATGGGGATAGCGAGCGGCGATGTCACGGGCAATGGTCATCCCGACCTCTACATCAGCAACTATGGCCCCAATCAGCTCTGGCGCAACAACGGCGACGGCAGCTTTACCGACATCACAAGCGAAAGCGGTACCGGTGATGCCGGCTTCGGCGTGAGCGCCAGCATCACCGACCTGAACGGCGACGGTCTGCTCGACCTGTTCCTAGTCAACTACGTCGAGCACGACCCGCAGAACAACCCCAGCTGCCTGGCCAGCAATACGCGCCGTGACTACTGTGGCCCCGCCGTTTTCACTGCACAGAAGGATCAGCTGTTCATCAATCAGGGCGAAGGCCGATTCGAGAACGTCTCAAACGCAGCACTCATCGACAACATGGCAAAGCCCGGCCTGGGCGTGGCCATTCTGGACATGAACGGCGACCAGCGGATGGATGTGTTCATCGCCAATGACGGTGATGCCAATCAGTTCTGGGAAAACCTGGGTGACGGCCGCTTCCGCGAGCAGGGGCTCGTGTCGGGAACGGCGGTCAATCGCCATGGTCAGATGGAGGCCGGCATGGGCATTGCCGTGGCTGACTACAACCGCGACGGTCTGTTCGATCTCTTCCTCACCCACCTGGACGGCGAGAGCAACACGCTCTACCAGAACCTGGGCGACGGACTCTTCGTGGACCGCACCGCGGGCGCTGGTCTGGCAGCCCCCAGCCTGCCCTTTACGGGCTTCGGCACGGTCTTTGCCGACTTCGACCATGACGGGCTGCAGGACCTCTTTATCGCCAATGGCGCTGTCCGCGTGGAAGAAGCACAGCGGGCCCGCGGCGCTGACTATCCCCTGCAGCAGACCAATCTGCTGTTTCGCAATCGGGACGGCCGCCGCTTCGACAACGTGAGTGGCTCCGCCGGTCCGGCCTTCGAGCTCCCTGCTGTCGGCCGTGGCGCCGCGCTGGGTGATCTCGACAATGATGGCCGCCAGGACCTGCTCCTATGCGACAACCATGGACCGACTCGCTTGCTGATGAACCGGAGCGTTAGCGATCACCGCTGGCTCGGCCTGCGACTGAGCCACGGTGAACCGGCACGCGATGCCATTGGCGCGGTTGCCATCCTGATGGACGAAGAAGGACAGGCTCAACAGCAGCGCCGCGTGGCTACGGACGGCAGCTACCTGAACAGTCAAGATCCGCGGGTAGTCTTCGGCCTCGGAGACCACGAAGCCGAACAACTGGCGATTCAGGTCCGATGGCCCGATGGACAGGCCGAGGTCTTCGACGCCCTGCCCCATTCCACCTACTCAACGCTGGTTCAGGGAGAGGGCGAGCCGTGGCCACCGTGATCACTCGCATGCGACGGCAGCTGATTGGCTACGTCACCCTCCTTTCGCTGGCGATGAGCCCCTTGTTCGGCCAGGTACCCGAACCTGACCTGGAAGGCATTGAGCCCGCCCTGGGCGAACAGATCATCGAGGCTCGGCAGCTGATCGACGACAACCGCGACGCAGAGCCGAGCGAACTGGCCGCCGCCTGGGGCGAACTGGGCATGTTGTATCAGGCCCTGGAATACGAAGAAGAAGCCCTGGCAGCCTATCGCGAGGCGCAGTTGATCAATCCCCTGGACGGGCGCTGGCCCTACCTGACCGGCATGGTGCTGGCGGCCCAGGGTCAGACCGAGCCGGCCCGGCTGCATTTCACCGCGGCCATCGCCCTGATGCCATCGCAAGCCACGGCAGCCTGGATTCGGATCGGTCGCTTGCTGCTCGATGATGGCCAAGCCAGGCAGGCGCTGATGGCAGCCGAAAAGGCGCTGGCGAACAACGACCTTTCGGCCGCCGCGCTGGCTGTCAAAGGTGAGGCGCTGCTTGAACTGGACCAGCCACAAGCCGCCGTCGAGGCCCTGGAGGCGGCGCTGGAGCTGGAGCCTCGAGCAGACCGTCTGCGCTTTCCCCTGGGGATGGCCTACCGGGCGCTGGGGGACCGGGACCGGATGGAACAGGAACTGGCGCAGGCCGGCCAGGTGGGCATCGGGCCGGATGATCCGGTTGGTCAATACCTGGAAACGCACGCACGCGGCTCACGCATTCTGACGCTGCGCGCCCGCCGTGCCTTCGGAGCCAACGATCTGGAAACCGCACTGTCCTTGTTCCAACGAGCTGCAGAGGTCGATCCCGAAGATGCTGACCTGTGGGTCAATCTCGGTGTCACGCAATCGGCATCGGGACAGACTCAAGCCGCTCTGAATAGCCTGGAAACCGCGCTGATGCTGGACCCCCTGCAACTGACAGCCCGCATCAACCTGGCAACATTACTCCAGGCGGAAGGTCGCCCCGAAGCCGCGCTGGCAGTTCTCGCAGCGCCAGGTGTCGAACTGGACGGCTTCGATGCACTGGTATTGCGCGCCCGAATCGCCCGCGAAGTCGATCAGCTGGACCGTGCAGCCGCGGACTACCTGACGGCATTGGATCGAGACAAGGATCTACAGGTCTGGCGGGAGGCCATCGAAGTGCTGCTGACCTTGAACCGCTATGAGGACATCGTACCGCTGGCCACGCACCCGGGACTGAACGCCGAAGGACTGGCTCAAGTGGCTGGATTGACTGAAGCGCTGCTGGAATCCGAAACCAGCAACATGGAGCTTTCAGCGCTGGCCCGCAGTCTCAGCGATACCCTGTTCGAACGGGATGACAGCCTTCAGCACGCGCAACTGCGAGCCCGTGCCATGCTGACGCAGCAGGCAGACTGCCGCAGCGCCATTCAATGGCTGACGGAATTGAGTCAGCGTCCGGATTGGGCAGGAGAAAAGGCCAGCGGTGCACGCAGCCTGGCACTGGCGCTGGCCCGACAGCCGCGCTGTCAGGCCAGTCACTGAAGACCGACGATCAGAGCTGGAAGCGGTCGCTGAACAGGATGTCCAGGGACACCGTGTTGCCGTCGACGACCACGGCCAGCAGGTGGACGCCCGGGACCGGATCAAGGGCCTGAATCCGGGTCAGGCCGCTCAAGCCATTCCGCGTCATCGCCATCAAGGCGTCCTCCAGTCCCGTGTTCGAACCCGCCAGCCACCAGGACTCGCCATCTTGGCTGTTGGATGGAGTCTGACCAGGTGTGAGCAGGCAACACTGGCTGTCGCTGTACTCGGCGAGGACCGTCGACCCACCGCCAGCCAGATCAATACCGATCAGCTGGCTGCTGGCCAAGAGGTCGCTCTGCATCATGACTTCCAGCGTCGTCCCGTTCGGACTCAGGCCCATGAATCCTGGCGCGCCCGACGGCAGAACCTCGAAGGGTACGGCCACACCCGAGTTGAGGTCGGCCACGTAAACGCTCCAGGTCGCCTCACCGGCCTGCCTGCCGGCAAAGTAGAGCCGCCGTGCCGCGCTATCCAGAGCCGAGACCCCGGTCACGATTTCGCAGCAGTCAACGTTGTTCGTTGGGAAGGGCGTCACGGCGCCTGAAGTCGGATCGATGCCGATCAGCTGCATACCCGTCGCCAGATCCACCGTCTTCATTGAAATCAGGACGCCAAGCTGTTCGTCGTATTCCAGCACGGATTCCGGCGTATCAGCCACGATCGATGCTGAGACCGTCGTTCCATCGTAACCCAGGGTGAATACTCCCAACTGATCGACGAGCGCGCCCCCAGTGAACGTCCCCAGGGCGTAGAACTGGTCAGTGGTCGAATTGGTGCTGATCAGGCCGCTGGTGAACTGGCAGCAGTCCGTGACCGCACCGGTTCCGGTAGTGAAGGTGCCGTTGGCCGAATCGATCTCGGCCACCCTCAACTCTCCAGCCACTGGATCATGTACCAGTCCAGCCAGCTGAGCATGAGCCTGACCGGACCAGAGTCCCAGCGCGATCAGGAGAAGGCATGGCGTAAGACTGAAACGATTACTCTTCATGATGGACTCCGACTTATTGAGTCTGCGTGGCTTCCAGCAGACGTTCAAGGCGATCCAGACGCGCGCGGACATCTTCCAGCTCGCGTTCCTTTTCGGTGAGTTCCTGTTGCAGCGCCTGTGCCGCACCCAGGGCAACGCCGGCCATGTCGGCGACGCTGATATGGCGATCAGACTCGCCAAGCCCGAACAGGGCATGGAATTCCTCAGCCGTCGGGCCGAAGTGACGACCCTGGTCCGAACCACTTGAGTAATTCCAGTTGAACAGATCCAATGACGCCAGCAGATTGAGTAGGCGACCCGCATCCATGGCGGTCAGGTTGGTCTTCGCCGCTCGGCTGGACAGTTGATAGACCGCGCCATCAACGCGCAAGTCACCACCGGCAACGTGCAGACGAGCCTCCGGTGTGGCGACGCCCACGCCGACGTTGCCGTCGACGCGCACATCACCGCCGGCAACGTGTAAGCGGGCGCCCGGTGAGCTGGTGCCAACGCCGACATTGCCTTCCATTACGGTATCGCCACCCACAACGTGCAAACGACCAGCAGGCGTGTTCGTGCCCAGTCCAGTGTTGCCGTCGACGAACAGATTGCCGCCGGCGACATGCAGTCTGGCGGAGGGGGAAGTTGTACCAACGCCCACATCACCGCTGATGCTTGCCGCACCGACGACTTCTAATGGAAGCAGCGGGGAGCTTGTTCCGACACCGAGATTGCCGCCCGTAACGATGGCATTTCCGCTGTTGACGTGCAGGCGAGCCAACGGCACTGGCGTACCCACGCCCATGCTGTCATCGACTCTGACATCACCACCGGTCACGTGCAGTCGTGATGTCGGGGTATTGGTACCCACGCCAACATTGCCGACCAGTCCACTTGTGCCGATCACGTCCAGGGCCGCCGTTGGGGAAGGATTTCCGATTCCAACACTGTCATCGAAGATTGCGTTGCCGTTGGAAACGTGCAGACGGCCCGATGGTGTACTGATTCCGATGGCCGTATTGCCATCAACACGGACATCGCCACCGCTGACATGGAGCCTCGCTTCCGGCGCAATCAGACCGACGCCAACATCTCCAACGAGTCCTGTGACCCCATTCTGAACTTCAAGGGCGACCGTCGGCGTCGTCGTTCCAATGCCGACATTGCCTTCGATGATGGCATTTCCATCAGCGACGTGGAGACGATCGGCAGCGGTCGCCAGTCCCATCGCTGTGTTGCCATCCATCCGCGCATCGCCACCAACAACGTGCAGCCGGGCCTCGGGCGAGGTCGTCCCGGCACCAAGATTACCCGCCTTGATGAGCACATCACCACTCTCGACCTGCAGCTCGCCCTGGGGGTTTTCTGTGCCCACGCCAATTCGCCCATCCGGTGCGATATACAGGCTGTTTTGCGGTGCGCCAGAACGAATACGGAACGGGAGAGCAGAACTGTTGTTGACGTCACGAACGAAGAAATTGGTCTCATTTCCCGCCAGATCCCAGATCCGTGTCTGAAACCCGGAGGAGCCATCTTGCTCCAGCCGAAGTGTTGGGGTATCACCATCTCGCACGTGAAGTTCGACAACTGCATCGGCAATTCCAATGCCGACATCCCCTGCGGCATCGACGTACAGCGAATTGTTCGGCGCCCCACCGGCAATCTGGAACGGCGTCGTCCCTTGAGTTGCATCCTGGATTGCAAAGAAATCCGGGTCACCGTTTTGCGTGCCGTTGATCGCGATTCGCCAGTCGCGACTCGAAAAGCTCGCTGAAGAGCTGGTGTCATCGAAGTGAATTCGCAGGTTGTTTTCCTTTATTCGAACCGTATCGAAACCGAAAGACTCGGAAGTCGTGCAGTCGAAGCCGACGCAGAGACTGCCCTGGATCTCAACGTCTTCGGCAAATGTCTGGTCGATGCCTTCATCACCCGGTAGCTGATCGCCGTCACGAGGCGACTCATTGCTCAAACTACCCATCAACCACTCATTCCCGACCTTGCGGAACGCGCCCTGCTGGCGCACGGCTGTAATGCCAAGATCGATCGACTGCCTGGAAGCCCGGCCGCGATTCAGCAAGCCCTGCTGTTCAGCCGTCAATTCAGGCAGCAGGGTCAACTCGAACAGGTACTGTCCCGATTCGCTTGCCGCAGTAATCAGGTCCAGGTTGATCGCCTCGCCCGGCACAAACTCGTAGCGTACGGCCTGGCCGTCGGGCTGCACGAGATTCAGCACTGCCCCGCCATGTGGGGCTTGGGCGGTCCACTGCAAGGTGCTGCCGTCGAAGTCGGTCACCAATGCGTCCGCTTCGACGTTGGCAACGGCCGTAGCCAAACCCAAGAACAGGGCCGTAAAAATCAAGATTCTGGTCGACAACATGCAGCGCTTCTCCCCTGAGAAAAAGGCTGATGCTAACGTCAATCCGCTCAATTCACCAGCGCATTTTCTCCAGGCAGACCGATCAGCGTCGATCGGCCTGCAGGGCCTCGATCATGGCTTCCATTTCAGCCATCCGTTGCGCCATAGTGTCCAACTGCTCATCACGCTCGGCCAGCTCCTGCTGCAGGGCCTGCGCCGCGCCCAGGGCCACGCCGGCCATATCGGCGACGCTGATGTGTTGCTCGGAAGATCCCAAACCGAAGGCCGCATAAAAGTCTTCGGACGTCGGGCCGAAGTGACGATCATCAGGTGAGGCTGACTGATAGCGCCAGTTGAACAGATCCAGTTCAGCCAGCAAGCCCAGCAAATGATCAGCGCTCATGGCAACCAGATCGGTTTTGGCAGAGCGGCTGGACAGCTGGTAGACCGCGCCGTCCACGCGCAGATCACCCCCGGCTACGTGAAGTCGTGCAGCGGGGTTGGGCGTCGAGATACCGACATCGTTATTCGAATCAATATAGAGGCTGTCGGAGGCCGCACCAGGGCGAATCTTGAATGGCAGCTGAGACCCATTGGTCGCATCCCGAACAAAAAAGTTGGTCTCATTGCCAGCGACATCCCAGATTTGTGCCTGGAAGCCCGAAGACCCATCCTGTTCCAGGCGCAGTGTTGGCGTATTGCCATCGCGAACATGCAGTTGAGCGACCGGTGTGGGCGTTCCGAAACCGATCCGACCGCCATCATCCACGTGCAAAGAATCAGCTGGCGCATTGCCCTCGATCTGGAAAGGAATACGATTGGCCGTAGCGTCCTGGATGGCAAAGTATTCGGGATCCCCGTTGTTCTGGCCATTGATGATGATGCGCCAGTCGCGATTGGCAAAGTTCGCCGAAGCGCTGGTGTCGTCGAAGTGGATTCTCAGATTGTTTTCCTGCAACCGGACCGTGTCGGAACCGAAAGAGGGCGCGGTCGGACAATCGAAACCAACGCACAGGCTGCCTTGAATCTGAATGTCCTCCGTGAAGGTCTGGTCGATGATTTCTCCATCAGCGTCACCGGGCAGCTCTCCCCCCGTCTCTGCAACCATCGAAGAGCCGATCACCCAATCACCCTCATGATTGCGGAATGAGCCCTGGTGGCGAATGACTTCCAGACCGAGATCAAGGACTTCCCCAGCCAGCCTGGCCGCCTGCAGCTGAGCGCGCTCTTCGGCCGTGACGATCGGCAGAATCGTTATTTCATAGCTGTAAAGGCCTGGCATGGCCACAAATGAACTCAAGTCGACCGTAGGCGAGTCACCAGCAACAAAAGCCTTGGTGTTGACTGAACCATCGGGCCCAACCAGCGTTAGTTGAACCTGACCATCGTGATTGTCGAGCTGCCATTGCAGCGATTGATCATTCAGGGTGGCTGAAATGCCAGAGGCCAAGGCGCCCGATGGAAAAGCGACGACAAAGACTGCGAGCAGAGCGAAGACACGATTAAACATTGTGACGGACCTCACAAAATGTCGATGGTCTGTGAAGAGTACTCCTATCGGCGCTCCGATGCCAATGGACGTTTTATAACGATAGCTGCAGCGCCAGCGCCCCTCGATGGACTTCAGGATTGAAATAGCGCGTTTTGATGCCGCTGCGCTCGAATCGAGCGGGGTCAGCCGCCGTGATCACTGCACCTTTGCAGGCCTGCGTTGCCGACCACCAGCCCGAGGGATAGCAAGGCTGCGGGAAGCCCAGCGTCTGGATATCCGTGAAGCCGGCCCGGCGCATGTTGTCGCGAATGCCATGGATCAATTCACCATGGAGCAGAGGCGATTCGCTCTGCTGCACCATCAGACCCCCATCCGCCAGGGCGCGGAAGCAATCGGCCACAAAGGCTGGGCCGAACAGGCCCTCGGCCGGGCCGATCGGGTCGGTGGAATCGATAATAATGAGATCCAGACTGCCGGGCGGCGTGTTCTTGATATGGGCCAGACCATCGTCGAACACCAGCTGTGCCCGCGGGTCGTCATTACGGGCACACAGCTCGGGGAAATAGCGCTCCGCGAGGCGCGTCACCTGCTCGTCGATTTCGACCTGGGTGCAGGACTCGACCGTGTCGTGGCGCAGCACTTCCGACAACGTCCCACAATCACCGCCACCAACAATCAGCACGCGCTTCGGTTCCGGATGCGAGAACAGGGCCGGGTGAGTCAGCATCTCGTGATAGAGAAAGTTGTCGCGCGTGGTCAGCATCACGAAGCCGTCGATCACCATCAGATAACCCCAGTCCCGGGTCTGGTAGATGTCGATGGTCTGGTAGTCGGTCACCTTGTGCGCCACGTGTGCCTCGATCACTAACGACCAGGCCGAGCCGGCATCTTGATGCTGTTCCGTGAACCATTTTTCGCTGGTCGAAAGCATGAGCTCATGAATCCTCGGGTGACAGGCTTGGGATGGTAGCGCAAGCCATCGCGCTACAATCGCCGCTTCCTCCAAGACCTGCCCCAGGATCAAAGCTGTCCGATGAGCGAAAGCACCATTGACCAGTCCCGCAAGCGCTATGCGATCGAGCGCTGGGCCGAAGGCTATTTCGATATCGATGACCAAGGCCAGCTCTGCGCCCTGCCCCAGGGTGCAGCCTCGACGCCGCTGCCTTTGATCGAGATTGTGGAGCAAGCCCGACGTCAGGGCCTGCGCCGGCCCCTGCTGCTTCGCTTCCCGCAAATTCTCGAAAGTCGCGCGCGCCAGCTCATCCATGCCTTCAACAAGGCGATCGACGAGCTGGATTACCAGGGTCAGTACACGGCGGTCTATCCGATCAAGGTCAA
>JBCDLQ010000042.1:0-9563 GCA_039414335.1 Pseudomonadota bacterium
CGATCTCGGCGTCCTTGGCGCGGTTTTCCGTCTCGAGGCCCGTCACAGTCGTCTGAAGCGCCGCGAGCGTCGCGTCACTGTTGGCTTTGTCGGCGGCCGCCGCAGCGAGAGCAGCCGCCAGGGCTCTTGATCGAATGCCGCCACGCCCGAGCGCCGGCCTCATCAATCAGTTGTCTCGCGCCTGCAGTCGGGCCACGCGCAGCCGCAGATAGACCTCGGAATGTTCCGTGCTAGGCTGCTCACCTTCATCGGAAATGCTGATCGTGGAGTATTCGCCCTCGGGCACGCCGAGCATGGAATCCAGCAGCGGCTCCCAGCGCCCTTCCTCGAAGATACTCAGCTGCACATCGACCCACAGCGCGTCGCTGAGGTTCAACGGGTCATCGGCCAGATCGGCATTGAATTCCAGGCGCCAACCGCCCTCCTCGACGCGGCCTTCTTCATTGGTCTGGAGCAGATATCCCGGCTCCCCGAGTCCAATGACCATCACCGGCACGGCCTGCAGTTCGCCGTCGATCCACAGCTCCGATTCGATGAGGAACTGCTCGGAATCACTGGCCTGATTGGCAAAAAGGCCAGTAGCGGTCAAACCGCTACCGGCCAGTAGGCAAGCCATCAACCAGCGCATCACGCCAGTCGGAACATTCATCGGTTACGGAAGCGTTCCGGGAGAGCCTCAACGGTCGGCTCGTCTTCAGCCGCCTTGGGTGCGGGCATCAGATCCTGCTTGGTGACCCCCAGCAGGATGGCCGCACTACCCGCGATATAGATCGAGGAATAGGTACCCACCAGCACACCGATGATCAGCGTGAAGGCGAAGGCGTGGATGATCTCACCGCCGAAGTAGAACAAGGCGATCAAGACGAGCATGGTGGTGATAGAGGTCATCAAGGTTCGGCCGAGCATCTGGTTGACGGACAGGTTGCACAACTCGATCGGAGTCCCTTTCCGCTTGACCGTGAAGTTCTCGCGCAGGCGGTCATAAACGACGATCGTATCGTTGAGCGAGTAACCGATCACGGCCAGGAGGGCAGCGACCACGGTCAGGTCGAAGCTGACCTTGAGCAGTGACAGGACACCGACGACGATCAACACGTCGTGCACGAGGGCCGCGACGGCCCCGATGGCGAAGCGCCACTGGAAGCGGATCGAGATGTAGATCAGGATGCCGAACAGGGCGTAGATCAGCGCCAGCCCACCCTGATTGGCCAGCTCCTGACCGACCTGGGGACCGACGAACTCGACGCGTCTCAGCTCGGCGCCGGAGTCGCCCTGTTGCAGCGTCTCCAGTACCCGATCGCTCAGTCCGGCTTCAGACTCCTCGGTCTCGGCGGGAACGCGGATCACGATATCGCGGGCGCTGCCGAAGGTCTGCACGGTGAAGTTCTCGAAACCGGCCTCTTCGAGTTGACCACGCACGTTGCCCAGATCAGGTGCATCGGGGTAACCGACCTCGACCAGCGTACCGCCGGTGAAGTCCAGACCGAAGTTGAGACCCCGTGTAACCAGGGAGCCAATCGCGACCACGATCAGGATGGCCGACAGAATCAGGGCAATGTTCTTCTTGCCCATGAAATCGATTTTTGTTTGCTTGATGATTTCCATGTCGCCGTCCTCAGATCGCGAGCGAATCGACGCGCTTCTTGCGGCCGTAGATCAGGTGAACGATGCCGCGCGTACCGACAATGGCCGTGAACATCGAGGTGACGATACCCAGACTCAGCGTGACAGCAAAGCCTTTGATCGGACCGGTACCGAACAGGAACAGCACGACGGCCGCGATCAGCGTGGTGACGTTGGCATCGGCAATTGTCGAGAAGGCCTTTTCATAGCCCGATCGAATCGCCGCCTGTGGTGTGTTGCCGTTGTTGAGTTCTTCGCGGATACGCTCGTAGATCAACACGTTGGCGTCAACAGCCATACCCACCGTCAGGACGATCCCGGCAATACCCGGCAGGGTCAGGGTGGCGCCAAGCAGCGACAGCAGCGCTACGACCAGCACCAGGTTGACCGTCAGAGCGACGTTGGCGACCAGGCCGAACAGCTTGTAGTAGATGGCCATCAGCACCAGAACCAGCGCGAAGCCGATCATGACCGAATTGAAGCCCTGATCGATGTTGTCCTGACCCAGGCTGGGGCCGACGGTGCGCTCTTCGATGATCTGCATGGGTGCGGCCAGAGCACCGGCACGCAGCAGCATCGACAACTGGCCTGCTTCCTGGGCGGAGCCCAGACCGGTAGTCTGGAAGCGGCCACCGAAGGGTTCTCGCGTCACGGCCGCCGAAATGACTTCTTCGACTCGACGGGTGGTCGGTACTTCGTTTCCATCCTCGTCGATGCGGACGTCTGGGCGGAACTCAATGAAGACCACGGCCATGCGGTTGCCCACGTTTTGGGTCGTGTGCTGCAGCATGCTGCGCGCACCATCGGGGTCCAGGGATACGACGACGTTGGGCTGACCCGACTGCTGATCAAAGCCCGCCTGAGCATTGATCAGGTTATCGCCCGTCGCAATGACGTCACGCGACAGCAGGATCGGCGCACCGTTGCGCTCGAAGTACAGCAGGGACTGGGGCGGAATGCGGCCCGTGCGCTGAGCTTCGAAGGGATCGTTCTGCTCATCGACACCGCGATACTCAACGGTGGCTGTTGAGCCGATAACGATCTTGGCGCGCGTCGGGTCTTGCAGGCCTGGGAGCTGAACTACAATTCGGTCGGCCCCCTGCTGTTGCACGATCGGTTCGGACACGCCCAGCTCATTGACCCGATTGCGCAAGGTGGAGATGTTCTGAGTAAGTACCGTTTGCTGCAGCTCGATCAGCGTTTGTTCATCGACAGTTGCGCGAACCTCGATCGTTTCCGATCCAGTGCTTGCCACTGGCACAAGGTTCTCGAACTCACTGCCGATCAACGTGAATGCTGAATCTCGATGGTCTACCGTGCGCAGTTCAACCACGACCTCGTTACGGTCTCGACTAACCGAGCGATAGCGAATTTCTTCATCGCGCAACAGGTTTCTGATACTCGCCACATAACGATCGAGCTGCGCAGTTCGCGCCTGATCCATGTCGACTTGCAACAGAAAGTGAATTCCCCCTTGCAAGTCGAGACCAAGAACCATTGGCTCCGCACCCAGAGTTTGAAGCCATTGGGGCGTCGCAGGCACACTGGACGGCGCAACGACGTACTCATCGCCCAGCGCATCACCAAGCGCAGTACTCGCCAACTCTTGGTCTGCTGCACTATTCATGGAAACGAGCAAACGCTCTCGCGTGTATTCGATATCGCGGAAGGTGATGCCGGCCGTCTCCAAGGCCGTTTCGACTCGAGCTTCCATATTGCTGTCCAGCTCGAAACCACGGATCGACGACACCTGAACGGCCGGGTCAACGCCGAAAAGATTTGGCGCAGAGTAGAGTGCACCAAACAGCAACACCAAAATCAGCAGTAGGTACTTCCAGGGCGGAAATTGACTCATGAGGAAACTCGATTTGATTCAGTAATTCGGGAAGGGCCTGAGATCAGGCAGCGTCGATTGTGCCTTTGGGAACGACCTGGGCCACGGCGTGTTTCTGGACCTTGATCTCCAGGCTGTCAGCCAGCTTGAGGCTGACAAAGCTGTCGCCCACGTGGGTGATCTTTCCAAGCATCCCGCCGGAGGTGATGATTTCATCGCCAGCTGACAGGGCCGTCACCATTTCGCGATGCTGCTTGTTGCGTTTCATCTGGGGCCGGATCAGCAGGAACCAGAAGATGACAACGATCAGAATCAGGGGAATCAGGGAAGCCAGTGTGCCGGGTTGTTGCGCGGCACCGTCTTGCGCCATCGCGCTGGCAATCAGGAAGTCCATGCTCGGGTCCTCGGTTGAATACAGGTCGGTGAGCGGCATTTCGAGGCCCGCTCCTCAACAGAGGTGGGGCCGATTCTGCCAAATCCAAACCTTGAATTATCGCACAGGAGCCGGGGCATCGGCCAGCTGATCAGCATGGCTCTGGCGTCGAGGAGGGAAGTAAAAAGGGCCGACCGCCAAGGGGCGGCCGGCCCAAGCTTGCTAGTAGTCCGACGTAAACCGATTGCGGAAGATCAGATCCACAAAACCCGAACGAAGGGTCAGCGTATCCAACCAGACGTCGACAGGCGCGTCGAGCGCCGAATCGGTCGTGACCACAAACTCGACTTGCGCTGACACGGAGCCGGCCGGAATGACGTTGGATCGGATGAACAGATCAACCCACTCGCCGGCAGAGTTACCGAACTCGCCGCTGCGCTCTAGCGTGCCCGTGTCGGCACCGGCACATCCGGCGGCGTCGTTGAACGTCGCGCGAGCCATCACCGTCGGTGCATTACCGAAGGCCTGATTTGTCAACACCCGGGCACCCAGCGTGTACTGGTCAGTCAACCCGTCCAGCTCAACACACTGGGACAGGCTGTAGGTGGCCGACGTGCCGCTGAAGTGCTGCGTCCGAGCTGCACCGGAGCTGAGCAAGCCGTCAAGATCCGCAGCCGACCAGCGCAACTCACCGGAGGTCGTTACAACGTTGGTGGTCCAGGTACCCAGCGTGTTGTCGATGTTCGGATTGGTCACCAGGTTGGTGCTGCCCACCTCGAAATCGAGCACGTAGTCCGTTCCCTGGGTGCCATCACCTTGACCGTCCAGGAAGTTGTTGTCGAAGTCGCGAATCGTGCCGCAAACCACAAAGCGGTAGAAGCCCTGCGGCAGTGAACGGGTTCCGGCGATCGGAACCACCGCCCGACTCTGGGCTGCCTGGTAGGAGACCGAGTCGAAGGCGAAGTCGCTCGGATCTGCGCAGGAGTTCGGCGTTGCGTCATCTGGCGAGCTCAGCGTGAACAGTCGGTAGTTATCCGAATTGTTCGCAGCTTCCGGATCCAGTCCACCCGGCGAGGTGAACACGCCGCGAGAGAACTCCGGAATCAGCTGTGTGATCGACGACTCGGTCGCCAGGCCTGTAGTCAGGGACCCGAACTCTGCCGAATGCGAGGAGAACACATTGCTGACCTGCGGAGCTTCTGTCGGCAACTCACCGTCCCCGAAGGAGAAGAAGTGAGCGTTGTCGAACCAGGCTTCCAGCGGGAAGGATTCGCCACCCGGGAACTCCAGGTTGAGCGAGACCAGCGCCGAGCCAGCCGCACCAACCGCTCCAGCGGAAACCGATGCACTCATCGGCAGCCAGGCACCGTTCGTGTCATTGAGCACGTCATTACTGACAAATGACTGAATGATGCCGGTGCAATCATCCGCGCTGAAGAAGGTCATCGAGCTTGTCGCCTCAACGGGATCCGGATCACCGATCGGATCGCTGATTCGAACACGAGACTGAACCGCATAACCCTGGACCTGACTCTGGTCGAGCTGGACGCAGCGCGTGATGGCATAGGCCGTCGGAGAACCCACGCCAGGCGCAATCCGGACAGCGCCGGAGCGCGGTGCGGAATCAGCATCCGTGAACGGGTCCACGCCGATAAAGGTCGGCTCGTTGCCGCTCCAGTTATCGAAGGCCAGACCTTCATCGAAGTTCGGATTCGGCAACAGGTTGGTCCAGGCCACGGTGAAGTTCAGCGAGTAGTTGTCGCCGCCCGTGCCGTTGTTGTCACCATCCAGATTATTGCCGTTGAAGTCCTGCAGCGTCGAACAGGCGACCAGCCTGTAGTCATCGGCAACCAGACCCGTCGGTGAGGCGATATCCAGAATCGCTCGACGTTCCGGGCCCAGATACTCGACCGAGCTGAAGAGGCCATCATCGGCGACTCCACACTCATCGCCTTGCGGCAGGTTATTAATGGCGAAGAGACGGTAGTTAGCCAGATCTTCTGCTGAAGCGCCCATGGGCTTGTCGAACTGAACCATGAGTTGCGTCGTGGCATTGATCAGCTCGTTGCCCTCGCCGATCACGCCACTGTCCGGCGCAGCCACGGCAGAGACCGACAGCACTGTGGGCGGGTTGTTGTCTGCACCAACAGCGAAGGGACCGATCGTCTGCGCTTCACCCACATTGCCCGCTACATCGATTGGGCGGATATGGAAGTACCAGAGGCCATCAGCCAGCGTCGTGCTGCTGACACCCGTTGCACCCGCACCGAGGTCCTGGGTCTCATTAGGACCATTCACCGGATCCTGATTGAAGACAAAGCTGTACCCAGCCAGTCCACTGATCGCATCACCGAGATCCTCCGCAGCCGTCCAGGACACGCTGATGACGTTGGCCGGAATGGCCGGGTCGCCCGGAACATGGGTCGAGCTGCTCAGGTTCGTAGGACCGACCGGTGCCGTAGCATCGATCCAGTAGGGTCCAACAGACTCAGTGCCGGAGCAGTTGCCCGCATTGTCACAGGTCCGCAAATGGAAGTAGTGCTCGGTTGAATCCTGGAGCGTCATGCTGGACGTCGTGTGCGGATCGACCGTCTGGACGACGTCGATCAGGACATCCGGATCGGTGATCGGCAACAGGGAGAACTCGACGGAGTAACCGGCAATTCCAGAGCCCGGGTTCAGGCCCGAGGGATCAAGATCCTGGGCACCGCTCCAGCTCATATCGATCACGGGATTCGAGTTCCAGGTCGAGATTTGATGGCTCGTCGATAGGAGCGTCGGATTCGTCGGCGCCAGCAGATCGCGCGCAAACACGGTCACGGCCTGATCGAATCGCGCAGCCACATAGATATGGGCATTGTCGGGACTGACAGCGACACCGCTCGCACCCCAGAGACCGCTGACACCACCCAGGTTGTTGCGCTTGATTTCCTCATAGGTCAGCTGACCAAGGTTGGGGTCGAGAATGTCTGTTTCACGACGGAAGATGGCCAGGGTACCCGGCTCGACTTCCGTGCCGTCGGAAGTCGACACCACGTAAACCAACTCGCCATCGGGACTGACGGTGACACGCAGCGGCTCTTCCAGACCCTCAACACCCTGATCACTGGCATTCACCGCTTGCGAGAACTCCAAATCGCCATTGGCCACGCGGTTCAGCACCGCCAGCGAGTTGCTGTCTCGCCCGGTCACATACAGTTGGACATCGTCCGGTGACAGCGCCAGGCTGGAGGGTGCCTGGAAGCCGCTGAATCCACCCAAACCACTGACGATATGATTGCGGAAGCTCAGTCGACCGTTATCGCCCAGATTGCGAGCAAATACCGCGACCGCATCATCCGATTGTCCCGCGATGTAGATTCGGCTGTTGTCGCCGGATACGACAATGGACGCAGGGTTGGCAATACCAACAATCGGGTTGCCCAGGGGATCGAGTCCGCCGCTCTCCAGAGCCTGGCGAAAGAGAAGCTCGCCAAGGACAGGATCACGGCTGAAGGTCAGTACGCGACCGGGGCCGCCAGCAGCAGCAATGTAGACACTGTCACCGTCCGGACTGATCGCAACGCCACGCGGCTGCTCTAAACCGGAAATCGGCGGAGCCAGCGTCGGCTCGGGCTGATCACCATTGAACAGCACCTGAGTGACGGTCAACAGGCCATAGTCCGAGCTGCTGTCATCCGCATCACGAGTGAAGGTCACCACCGCACCATCGGCCTGTGCCACCGCATAGATATGGTCGCCATTCGCATCAAGAACGAGATCGGCGAACCCGTTTACGCCCTCGATGTTTCGACCAATCGAAACCAGGTAGTCCGTAACGCTGACCGACTGCAGGGCATTAAGCCGACCGGTCGACGGGTCACGCTCAAAGACCACCAGTTCGTCGGCCGTACGAGACGCCACATAGACATGCCCACCATCCGGGCTGGCCACGGCCAGGCTGGCCGGATCGCTCATGTTATTGACGGTCACGCCGTTCTGCTGGGTTTCGACGAACACCAGCGTCTGCTGGGAATCGACGATGACTCCGCGACCCGTTCCGTCAGCAATGGCTGCCTGCACGGGATTGGACAGATTGACGAAAAAGTCGCGCTGTTCGGCGCCCAGCGGATTGGCCAGGGTGGTCACGGGAATCTGACGCGAAACCTGACCCGCTGCGAACAGCAGCGTACCGCTGTCGGCCACGTAATCCTGACCCGCAATGGCCGTGCCATTGCTCGTGGACCAGTCCACGCTGACCTGCTGGTCCCAGGCTTCCGTGAGGCTGACGCGGAAAACAGCCTGACCGGTATTGCCGGCGGGCGGCTCGGCCACGGTAATGTCTTCGATGTTCAGCTCTGGAACCGTGTCGTCATCGAGAATCGTCGCGAGCCCGATCGGCTTGAGCAAGCCGACATCCTGGCTGGGATTACTCAGTTCCACGATGAATTCACGATCGCCATCCGGATCGTCGTTTCCGCAAACTTCAACGACCAGGGTCGTTTCAGTATCACCGGGTTGGATGGTGCCCGATCCGAAGTTCTCTACGTAATCCACGCCCGGTCCGCAGGAAAAACCACCCACGGCGCCATTGGGTCCCGGCCCGTCGGCAGTCGCCCAGGAGAAGGTCGTGACCGTCTGTTCAGCCTGCCCCAGCGTGACCGTGAAGACGGCGTTGGTTGTGGCACCTGCATCGGGCTCATTGACCTGGATATCGTCCACGCTCAGCGCAGCAAGGCCCTCGAGATCCTCAGGATCGAGATCGAGACGGCGAGCGATACCGCGCTCCCCGATATCGACCATCGCGATCAGCTGCTGATCAAGGTAGATCATCGCCTCGTCACCTTCTCGCGCCGTACCCGGAATCCTAGGCCCGACAGAGTTCATCGGAATGCGAAGGGCGTAGCCGGTACCGAGGGCAGGCTCCGTGCCCAGGGTGTATCGCGCTACAGGACCCTGGGTCCAGGCCGGAACCTCAATGGTCAGCTCACCGGCCTCGACCGGGTCGCCGAACCAGGTGACCTGGCCGTAGAGCAGATGGTCCGGCTCCGACAGCGTGGCTTCGGTGGTCTGGACGGCGGCGCCCAGCACCAGCAGTCCGAGCAGAATGTGTAGACGTGTCACTGCGTTGCGAACCATGACTAGTTCCCCGAGTAGGAATAGGTTTTGAAGAAGACCCGAATATCCGAGACGCCCTGACCATCTCGTTCTTCGGAATCGGGCAGCAAGGTTCCGTCGATGAAGGTGTCCAGCCCTTCATTCGGATCGGACAGCAGCCCGCCCCCTGGAATGATGAGGATCCACTCGCGGTTCCAGACTGAACGCCCAATCAGGCGTGAATCGGTCGTGACCTGAGTGTCATCAAACGGTTCCGTGAAGTGGTACGCACGGAACTGTGAGTAGCGGCGGACTTCATTGAAGGCATCCGACAAGGAATCCGACAAGGGCAACCAGTTGGCACCATCCAGGTCCTGCGACCCGATCGGGAACGGTACTGGCAGCACCTGATCGATCACCTGCCACTCCCTGATCCTGAAGTCACCGGAGGTCGGCGGCCGCATCACATCCGCGCCCACCGGGAACAGATAGACCCGAGGCGTTTCAGTCAGGGGCAGACCCGCATAATCACGGAACCAGGTACCGACGGAGCGGACCTTGGTCGCAAAGCGGGTCGGATCATAGGTGCTGTCTCCCGGACCCAACGGCCAATGGAAGAAGTTCAGACCAAAGCTGACCGTGGTCGGGAATCGGAAC
>JBCDLQ010000043.1:0-9550 GCA_039414335.1 Pseudomonadota bacterium
GAAATTATCCCGAGCCGTCTTGAAACCCCATAAATGACCACGCTCCTGGCCATTGGTGACATGCATCTGGGACGCCTGCCGTCCAGCTTGCCCGAAGAACTGCGGCCGCGCGCGGCCACCCTGGGTCCGGAAACGGCCTGGATGCGCAGCGTCCGAGAGGCCATCAACCGGAAGGTCGATGCGGTGGTGCTGGCAGGAGACCTGGTCGAACAAGCGCGGGATTTCTTTGTCGCCTACGGCCAGCTCAAGGCCGGCCTGGACAAGCTCGCTGCCGCCGGCATCAAGACCTTTGCTGTGGCCGGCAACCACGATGTCTATGTGCTGCCCCGACTGGCTGCCGAACTTGAGCAGCTCGAACTGCTTGGGGCCGACGGCCGTTGGGAAACGGTCGAGATCGGCAAGAAGAAGAACACAATCGAACTGATCGGCTGGTCCTTCCCCCAGGCTGAAGTCCGCCATAGTCCACTCGACAGCTTTCCGCAGAGCCGGCTGAAGCAGGTGCGGATCGGCCTGCTTCATTGCGACCGCGATCAGAATCAGAGTCGACATGCCCCCGTCGCATCGGCAGATCTGGAAGCCGCTCAGGTTTCGGCCTGGCTGCTGGGCCACATTCATCAACCCGATGACCTGACCGGCGAGCGGCCGATCGGCTATCTGGGGTCCGTGACCGCACTTCGCGCATCCGAGACGGGCGATCGCGGGCCCTGGCTGATCAGCACGAACAAGGGCAAGGTCAGCGCCGAGCAACTAGTTCTGGCCCCGCTCCGCTACGAAACCCACAGGCTCGATCTCAGCAGTCTCCAGCGCGCTGAAGCCCTGAATGCCCGGATCCTCGAATGCGCCAGAAAGACGCTGAGTCAGATGCCCGAATCAGCGAGCAAACCGGATGCCCTCGGCTTGCGACTGACGCTGGAAGGACGCACCCGGATCGCTGCCGAGATTCGCGATGCCGCTATCGCGCTTCAGGCCGACGCCCGCCCCTGGACCGAAGAGGGCGTGCAGTGCTTCATCGACAAGATCGAACTGGCACTGGAGCCCGAGATCGACCTGGATCAGCTGGCCGAGCAGAATGACCCCTGCGGCTTGTTGGCGCAGCGCGTGCTGGCGCTGCGCGATGAGCGCAGTGAAGAACATGAGCGCCTGATCGAACTGGCTCGCGCCCGCCTGATGCCGCTGACCGATGCGCGCGAATTCAAGGGGCTGGAGGGCGAGCTCAGTAATGAGGACCTGGCCCATCAACTGGAACGCGCGGCGCTGCTGGCGCTGAACGCCTTGCTGGATCAGCGCGGGTCGGCGACATGAAACTCAAGGCGCTGAACCTTCGCAGCCTGCCGGGCCTGGAGCCGGGCTTCGAAATCGACTTCGAGCCCGATTCGGTCAATGTGATCACCGGCCCGAACGCGTCGGGAAAATCCAGCATCGTGCGCGCCGTGCGCGCCCTGCTCTACCCGGACCAGCAGCCCGAATTCTGCGACCTGCGTGCCGAATGGCTGCGTGACGGCCAGACCTGGGTCTCGGAACGCCGAGGCCATCACGTGGACTGGCAGGCGGATGGGCACGCCATCGAGGCACCGGCGCTCCCGCCCAACGAGGCCGCCGGCGCCTTCCTGATCAGCGCTGAAGACCTGAACGCCCTCGGCCAGACCGATGAGCATATCGCCAGCCATCTGCGCACGATGCTCGCCGGCGGTTACGACCTGGATGCGGCGCGCCAGCAAGGTGTCATCGCCCCTAGATCCAAGCCCAAGAAACTGGCCCAGGAGCTTGGCCGCCTCCAGCAGGCGGTCCTGGCCAAGGAGACCGAGTACGTCGAGCTAAACGATGAACTCGGAACCCTGGACCGCCTGCGCCGACAGCTGGCCAGCACTCAGGACGCGGCGGGCCGCCTGCGGGCGATCGACGATGCGCTGGCCATGGCCGATGCCATTGCCGAACGCAATGCGATTGAAAAGACCCTGATCGAGGAATATCCAGGCGGCATGGACCGCCTGCGCGGCGATGAGCTCGAAAGGTTGGATCAGGCTGAAGACAAGCTGGCCCAGCGATACAAGGAGCTGACGTTGGCCGAATCGGCGCTGGCCGGCGCGCGGGACGCGCTGGGCGATGGCGGCAGTGTGGATCCAACCCGCCTGGAAGCTCTGCAGGCCGAACTCGGCGACTTCCGCGATCAACTGACGGATCTGGAACAGCGCATCGAACAGCAGCACGACCAGATTGGGCAACAGGAACAGACGCTGGACATCGCTGCGCGCCGACTGGGGAAGAGCAAGAACAAGAAGAAGGCCAAAGTACTCGATCAGCCCAAGCTGGAAGAGATGGAGAAGCGGGTCGATCGCGTCCATGCCCTGCGCGAGCAGATTCGTAATCTGACCGCCGAGCTGGCACGCACCCACGTGTCGTCGAACATGACCGGCCGCTCGCAGGAAGACCTGCGCACGGCTCGCAAGGCGCTGGTGCAGTGGATGGATGCAGCCCGCACTTCGCCCCTGGAAGGCGTGCTTTGGGGCGGCTTGAGTGTTGCCTCAGCCGTGGCCGCCTGGCGCCTGCTCGGACCGCAGGCGCTGGAACCGCTGCCCGAGCTGGTCATGCTGATCCTGATCGCGATCGGCGTACCCCTGAGCCTGGTGGTCAATTTTGGCCTGCGCTGGCGCGATCTGGATCAGGCCGTGAAGTTCTTTCTGGCAACGGACATCGAACCTCCCCTGGGCTGGACCGAGGGTGAGGTCGAAGCCCGGCTGGAGCGACTCGATCTGGAACTTGAGTCCGCCACGAAACATGAGATCAGCCAGGCCCGCTCGGCGGATGTACGACAACAGCTCAATACGCAGCGCAGCAGTCTGGACCAGGCCCGCAGCACCTTGAATGAACTGGCCAGTAAGCTGGGAATCAGCGCTGAAAATCGACTGGAAACCGGCTTCCAGCTCTGGTGCCGCCATCTGCATGACTGGCAGCAGGAAGAGTCCGGCCTGGCGCGCTCGCGCACGCAGCTCGAGCAGCTCCAATCACGCTACAAGACGCTGCAGGCCGATATCATCAAGCGGCTGCAGTCACATGGCCTGGCGCAGAAGAAGGCCCCAGACGCCAAGGCTCTGGCCGGGATCATCCATCGATTGACGCCCCGCATGCGCCGCAACGCCGAGCTCCATAACGAGCTCATTGCGCACGAACGTCGAATCAAGGAACTCAAGGCCGATATCGAGCAACTCCAGAGTGCGCGTGATCCGATCTTCACGCAGGCGGGACTGAAGGCGGGCGATCGAGACGGCCTGGTCTCACGCGCCGATCAGTACAGCACCTGGCGCGCTCTGGAGCAGGCCCGCCGCGACCAGGCCACGGAAATCAGCCGCCTCGAATCGCGCCTGGCCGAAGAGGCGGATCTGATCCAGCAGGCTCGCGACCAGGCCCGAGAGCAGCTGGAAGGCAGCCAGGCGGCACTGGCCGACAAGGTCGCCGAGCGCGACCAGATCAACCGCCGCATCGGCGAGATTCAGACGCGCCATCAGGACTTGCTCGAGCGGCGCGAACTGGAGCAATTGACCAGCGAACGAGCGCGGGCCGAACAAAGCCTGTCCCAGGAGCTGGATGCGCACCTCCTCAGTGAAGCCGCCAGCCTGCTGATCGACGACGTGCAGGTCGCCCACCAGAGCAGCAATGAACCGGCCGCCCTGACTCAGGCCGGACGCTGGTTCGAGCGCTTTACGCGCCACCGCTACCGGCTGAATTTCCACAACGATCACTTCACGGCGCTCGACACCCGCGACGGCATCGAGCGCGCCGTCAGCGAGCTGTCGACGGGCACCCGCGTCCAACTGCTGCTGGCCGTGCGCCTGGCCTGGATCGAACGACTCGAAGACCGCGCTGAGCCGACGCCCGTGTTCATGGACGAAGTGCTGACCACGACCGACCCGGACCGCTATCGGTCCATCGTCGGCTCGGTGCAGGAACTGGTCAACGACGGCAGGCAGATGTTCTACCTGACCGCGCAGAGCGATGACGCTCAGGCCTGGAGCGAATGGTCCGGCGACGGCCCGACACCCAATCTGATCGACATGGCGAGCGTGCGCTCCGGCCAGATCGATCAACTGGAGTTCCAGATGCCCGCCGTGGACCGACCACCCGCCGATCTGCCTGACCCGGGCGACATGGCGCTGGACGAGTGGGCCAAGGCGGCTGGAGTGGACGCCGTGTCTCCCTGGCGCGACGCCGGCGCACTGCATGTCTTTCACGTGCTGCAGGACCGACCCGATCAGGTCGCCGAGCTGATCCGCTACGAACTCGCCCGTGTCGGCGAGCTGGAGTCTTTCCTCAATTCCGCCCAGGCCAGCAAGCTGATCAGCACGGAAGAACGTGATCGGCTGGAGTGTCGAATGGCAGCCGCGCGCCTGCTGCTGGATGACTGGCGCCTGCGCCACGACCGACCAGTCGACGACCAGGCACTGGTTCGCAGCTCGGCGATCAGTGATCACTTCATGGGCCGCGTGCAGGCCTTGAACGAAGAACTGGGCGGGCAGCCCGAGGCGCTGATCGACGGACTGCGCAATGGCAAGGTCAGCCGCTTCCGCAGCGACAATATCGACCAGCTCGAAGCCTGGCTACTGGATCAGGGTTTTCTCAACACCCGACAGGCCCGAGACCCGTTGGGCAGCGCCAGAATCAGCGTCAAGTCTGGCCTGCCACCCGATGAAGTCACCCAATTGCGTGACTGGATCGTCGGAGCGATCAAGGACCCGATGGCGGTCTAGGGAAGCGTCCCCCAGAATCGCTGACTAGAGATTCCGGCCGTAGAACAGTTCCTGCATTTCCTTGCGCAGCTTGCGCTCGATGCGCTGGCGCTCCCGCTTCTCAAGGTCTTCGGCCTTGATCCCGAACAGGTAGTTGTCCAGATCGAAGTTCTTGAGCAGCATCTTCGTATGAAACAGGTTTTCCTGATATACGTTGACATCGATCATCTGATACGCGTTCTTCGTGTCACGGCTCAGGAAGTCCTGAATCGAGGTGATCTTGTGATCGATATAGTGCTTGCGGCCTCGGACATCGCGGGTAAAACCACGAACACGGTAGTCCATGGTCACGATGTCTGAATCAAAGGAATGGATCAGGTAGTTCAGGGCCTTCAGCGGTGAAATCACGCCACAGGTGGCCACGTCGATATCGGCGCGGAAGGTACAGATTCCGTCATGCGGATGGGCTTCAGGATAGGTGTGGACCGTGATGTGGCTCTTGTCGAGATGGCCCAGGACGGTCTCAGGAAGGGGGCCCGGTGCTGCCGTGCCGGCGTCCTGGTTATCAACGACCGGTTCTTCGGAAATCAGAATGGTAACGCTGGCGCCCTGTGGATCGTAATCCTGCCGAGCGATGTTGAGGATATTCGCTCCAATGATATTGGAGACATCGGTCAGGATCTGGGTCAGACGCTCGGCGTTGTAGGCCTCGTCGATATAGGCGATGTAGTCCTGGCGTTGACCCTCGGTCGTGGCGTAGCACACGTCATAGATATTGAAGCTCAGCGCTTTGGTCAGGTTGTTGAAACCGTGCAGTTTGATTCGACGTGAGCCCATCGCAATTCCAGATCAGGCGGCATTCGCATTTCGGGTCGCGCATTATCCGTGATTAGATGGTCCCCTGCCAAGCAGGATTTCAGGTCGAAAACAGGTTTATTAGCGTTTGACGAACTCTCGGACTGGGTGCAAAATTGCGATGAAGTTCACGTCTTCACGACCTCAGTGCAAGATGGGTGGGCGTTTTGAAGAGGGACACGAGCCACGATGCGAGATTTCCAGTTCTACCCGGTTGACCGCGAAGCGATGGATCGCTTCCTGTCCATCTGTCGTCGCCAGCACTATGCTGCAAAGACCACGGTCATGCGGCCCGGCGACTCGGGTCAGACGCTGATGTACATCGTGGAAGGCTCGCTCACCGTATCGACGGAGGGCGATGACGGCCGCGAACTGATTCTGAGTTACCTGAACCCGGGCGACTTTCTCGGCGAAATGGGCCTGTTCATGAAGCCGCGCGAGCGCGAGGTTCTTGTTCGGACCCGGAGCAAGTGCGAACTGGCTGAAGTGTCCTACGGCCGACTCCGCGAAGCGCTGGATGGTGAGCTCGCCGATTGCGCCGTCGACATCCTGACCGCGCTCGGATCAAAGCTCGCCCAACGCCTGCTGCAGGCGCGACGAAAGGTCTTCCATCTGGCCTTCCTTGATACGCAGGGTCGGATCGCGAAGGCTTTGATCGATCTGTGCATGGAGCCAGATGCCGTGTCTCATCCCGAGGGCACTCAGATCAAGATCACCCGGCAGGAGCTCAGCCGAATTGTCGGGTGCTCTAGAGAGATGGCCGGACGCGTGATGAAAAACCTCGAGGACGACGGCATGCTGCGCGCATCGGGCAAGACCGTCGTTGTATTGGGCAAGTACAAGGGCGCCCAAAGCGCCTGATCACCCGTTCCCAGGCTGAAACCTTCCTGATCGAAGAAACGGCGACCATCGATCGATGGTTTCCTCGCAGCGCTATCGACGTCGACCGGGGAATCGAGCGACTTTCTTGTCGTTGGTCGACGGCGCCCCCTGGTCTCCATCATCGGGATTCAGTCGCATCTCCGTGGTGCGACTCAGGGCAGACTGATCATCATCCAGCCCCATGGTTGCCGTGACCTGTTCCGTACTGCCGCGGACAGAGTGGCGAACCCCATGGCGTTCTTCCAAACGCATGGCCATGTCGTTGAAGCGCCGATAGAGATTGCCGAATTCGTCGCGTCGATTGCCTTCAAGACGGAAATCGTATTGTCCCTTGCCCATCCGACGCAGGCCCCAGCCAATGCGCTCAATCAAGCGCTTCTGGTGCCGGATCATGCCGGCGATCACGGTCATGATCACCACCATGGCCACCATGAACACCATCACCATCATGCTCAGGGTGCCGCGAGCCGCCGCTGAAAGCTCTGAACCGTCCAGTCCGAGGTAGACCTCCCCCACTCGCCTTGCCTGGAATCGGATCGGTACCTGGAACTCCAGATTGCCATCGGCTTTCTGCAGCACGCGAATGGCCGTCTCATCGCGACGAATGACCGCTTCGGGCCAGGTTGGCACCGCCTCACCCTGCTGGAACAGATTGGTACTGGACTGGATCAGCCCACTTCGATCCGTCACATGGAGATAGAGCACCTGCTCATTACTGCCGAAATCGGAAACCAGATTCCCCAGTGCCGCGCTGTCTTCCAGCAGCAAGGGCCCCGCAATCTCTCGCGCCACGACGGTTGCCAGACCCTCACCAAACCCGAAGGTCGCGCTGGCCATGGCCGCATTCTGAGAGCGATAGACGTAGCTCAGACCCAGGACGAGCACCAGGGCTACCAGAGCACCCATGGCGACCGGCCAACGCCACACGGCCGAACTGCGTCGCGCTTGAGCCAGCAGACCGCGGTTCAGCCCGGCGCGGATGTCCTGTAGTTCTTCCAGAACTTCATCGGCGCTGGAATAGCGTGCCGCCGGCTTCTTGGCCAGCAAGCGATGCGTCAGCTCGACCAGCTCCACTGGCGTTTCCGGATTCATCGGCTCCAGCGGAGGCGGCGGCTCGCGCATGACCTTGGCCATCTGTTCGCTGAGGCTGCGTTCATCGAAGGGCAGACGACCGGCCAGCAAACGGTAGAGCAGCACACCCAGCGCATAGAGATCACAGCGGGCATCCTGCGCTTCCCCAGAAATCTGCTCGGGTGCCATATAGGTCGGCGTGCCGGCGATCAACCCGCCTTCAGAGGCCGAAGGCTCGTCGCGGAAACTGACGCCGGCGATGCCGAAATCCAGCAGTTTGGCGACGCCCGAGCCCGAGTCGAAATAGATGTTGGCCGGCTTGATATCGCGATGGATTACGCCGCGCTCATGGGCATAGCTCAACGCCGAGGTGAGCTGAATGGCGATATCCAGCGTTTCGTGGATGCTCGGAGAGATATCTCGATCGAGTCGGTCGTCCAGCGTGTCGCCCTCGAGCAACTCCATCGCCATGAAGGGGAGTCCATCGATCTGACCCACATCGAACACGGTCACGATATTCGGATGGCCCAGACCGCCGGCGGCGCGAGCTTCACGCAGGAATCGCTGGCGCGAGGTCACGTCGCGCGCAAATTTCTCGCGCAAGACCTTGACGGCCAGGTAACGATCAATACGGGGGTCGAAGGCCTTGTAGACGATCGACATGGTGCCACGGCCCAGCTCGCGCTCGACCTGGTAACGGCCGATACGCTCCATCAGTCAGCCCCCCAGCTCGACGTCGTCAGGACAGGGGCCAGGCGCATCACGTCAGCCCAGCGCCACCCAGAGGATCACGGCGACAACCACTGCCGCGCCCACCCAAGGCAGCCACTTCATGACCGAACTGCCGCCGCCACCAGCCCGCTGGCTGACCGGGTCATGCATCACGAATTCGACGCGACCCAGGCGAAGGCGATCGCCATCTTCCAGCGTGCCGTTGGAGATCTTGTTGTTGTTGATGAAGGTGCCATTGGTCGACAGCAGGTTGGCGACCCGCCAGCCACCGTCTTCCCGGCTCAAACGGGCGTGTTCGGACGAAACGCTGGCATCGGAAATGACGATATCGCAACCTTGCGCGCGCCCCAGAACCACTCGACCGCTCTTCAGAGAAAAGACCTGATCTCGCACACCTTCGCTAACGCCAGTCAGGTGAGCACCCTGAACGTTGTCTTCCTCCGAATGAACTTCTTCAATGAGCTTGTCCACCTCGCCACGGCTGAACACATGAGTCCCTTGCGGGCCGTGATCGCGCTCGGAGTTTCTCAACTCTCTGTTCTGATCTGTCTTCATTCCAAAACCTTCATCAAGATTCCAATCCGACCGGGTCGCCCCCGTACTAGCCTTCTCACCCTGAGCGAGCCGGATTCAATTTCTGCAAGCTTGCCATTATATAGACCTCCGGCCAAACGGCCAGGGCCAACGCATTCCCGTCGGTGCCGGTTCCTCCAGCCCACCGGGGCACTCAACCAGCACCACGGAAACATTATCGTGGGCGCCGGCTTCCATCGTGCGATCAATCAGCGTCGAGCTGGCCGACTCCAGGTTGTTGCTGCGCTTGAGGATGGTCTCCATCTCCCGGTCGCTCAACTCACCGCTGAGCCCGTCGGAACAAAACAACAACCACTCCCCTTTCTTCCATTGGTCCTGAAGGCTGCCCACGCGCGGCTCGTGTTCCCCGGTCAGGCCCAGACAATCGGTCAGCACATGGCGCTGCGGATGGCGAGCCGCCTCTTCCGGACTCAGGGCACCTGCGGCCACCAGCATGCCCGCCACATTGTGATCTCTTGTCAGCAATTCCAGCACGCCGGATTTCGGAGAGAATCGATAGGCCCGACTGTCACCCACCCAACAGATTTCATAGCGAAACTCCTGCTCGGAGAGCACCACCACGGTCGTCCCCATGTCTCCGTATTCGGGACGGGTGCCCTGCTCCGTGCGAATGGCCTTGTGGGCTTCGAGTACGGCCTCGCGCAGACCGGCACCGGCGTCGTGCTGGTTGGCAATCGTGTCCTTGGCAATTTCGC
>JBCDLQ010000044.1:0-9528 GCA_039414335.1 Pseudomonadota bacterium
ACCGCCCGGCCGGGCGCGGGCGACGGATGCAGATCGGGCCGATCAAGGCCCGCGCTCAGGAAGCCGGGATCGAGGTACTACAGCCGCCCAGTCTGAAGACCGAATCCGCCCGGGAACCGCTGGTCGCGCTGAAGCCCGATCTGATCGTGACCGCTGCCTACGGCCTGCTGCTGCCGCCGGCCGTGCTCGAATTGCCCCGCCTGGGCTGCTGGAATCTGCACGCGTCGCTGCTGCCTCGCTGGCGCGGCGCCAGCCCGATCAATCAGGCGGTGCTCGCCGGTGATGCGGAGACCGGCATCTCCCTGATGCAGATGGACAAGGGTCTGGATACGGGTCCGGTTCTGAAGCAGAACCGAACGACCATTGAGCCGGATGAGTCCGCCGGTGAGCTGCACGATCGCCTCGCAGTGATGGCGGCTGAGCTGCTGACTGAAGCGCTGAACCATCTGGCGGCCGATGAGCTGCCGCCTGCCGTTGCGCAGGACGATGGTCTCGCCACCCATGCTCCTTTGATACGGCGGGACGATGCACGGCTGGACTGGCAGCGCCCGGCCGATGAACTCGCCCGCCTGGTGCGCGCCTATAACCCCTGGCCCGTGGCCTTCGGCGAGATCGAAGGTGAAACGCTGCGGGTGTTTGAGGCGCAAGCCCGCATGGACCTTTCGGGTTCACCGGGTCAGCTGCTTCGCGGGCAAGGCGACGGCCAAGCACTGCTGGTGGCTTGTGGTGAAGGCGCGCTGGCCGTGCAGGTGCTTCAGGCACCAGGCCGCAAGCGGGTGACGGCCAGAGACTGGCTGAACGGGCATCCGGACTGGGCATGAGTCCGCGTCGCGGACCGCATCGAACGGGCCAGGGCAAGACGCCGCCCGCCCCGGGCGGACGTGGTGTTGCTGCCAAGGCCCTGCAGCGCGTTCTTGATCAGGGTCAGGCGCTGGACCAGGCGCTGGACCAGGAGCTCGACGCGCTGGACAGTGGACCGGACCGGGCGCTGGCCCGACGCCTGAGCTATTCCGTGTTGCGCGATTGGCCTGCCGTTCAGGGGCTCACCGCTCAATTACTGCAGCGAGCACCGGCGCGTCGCGACCGTCTGGTGCTGTTCGTCATCGCCGTGGCCCTCGCCGAGCTGCGCGACGGGCGCGAGCCCGCGCACGCAGTCGTCCATTCGGCCGTGAACGAGTCGCGGTCACTCGGGCTTGGCCGACTCAGCGGCCTGGTCAACGCGGTGCTGCGTCGCTACCTGCGCGAATCCGATGAACTCACTCGCGAATTGGGCGACAATCCGGTCACGCGTTTCGGGCATCCCTCCTGGCTGATCAAGGCTATCAGGGTTGACTGGCCGGATGACTGGGAAGCCCTGCTCGAGCAGAGCAATCTGCCACCACCTTTGTGGCTTCGGGTCAATCAGCGCTATTGGTCGCGCGATGAGGCACTCCGGGCCTTGCGAGAGGCGGGCTTCGAGGCACGCATTCCGGACCAGACCCTGCCCGATGCGCTGCTGTTGTCTCAGCGCGCGCGAATCAGCGAGCTGCCCGGCTTTGCCGAGGGTAGCCTGTCGATCCAGGATGGCGCGGCGCAGCTGACTGCCGAGTATCTGGCGCTGGAAGACGGTCAGCGCGTTCTCGATGCCTGCAGCGCGCCGGGGGGCAAGGCTGCGCACGTGCTCGAGCGCGTCGACGTCAAACTGACGGCCATCGATCTGGACCGCCAGCGCCTGGACCGGGTGGGCCAAACCCTGGATCGACTCGGCTTGGCCGCCGAGCTCGTGGCTGCCGATGGCACCAGACCGGATGACTGGTGGGATGGAAAGCCCTTTGACCGCATCCTGATCGATGCACCGTGTTCGGCCACGGGCGTGATCCGGCGTCATCCTGATATCCGTTGGTTGCGGAAGGCGGCGGATATTCCGCGCCTGGTCGAGACCCAGCGCGAGCTGCTTCAAGGGCTGTGGCCGTTGCTGGCGCCGGGCGGTATCCTTGTTTATTCGACCTGTTCCATACTGGCTGCGGAAAACGCCGAGCAGGCGCAAGCATTCATCGAGTCACGAGACGATTGTGAACCCATCGACCATCCGCACTTCCCAGGCAGAGAGCAGCGCTACGGCCGGCAGATTCTCCCCGGCGATGGCGACCTTGATGGCTTCTATCATGTGGCTCTGCGTCGGCTGCAGCGCGGACCCTGAGGCCGAACCGTCCTTCGATCTGATCGATCCCAATCCTGTCTGGATCAACAACGAACTGGAGGTCAACACGGCCCTGGCCTGGCAACCGGGAGAAGAGATCGTCGATGCCCTGCACCATGGCGTGGTCGTACCCCTGGAGGTTTCGGTCCGAATCAGCCGCCACCACGGCGTGGTTGCCAGCGAGGATCGCACCCACAATCACCGCTTCGAGATTCGCTACCTGCCCCTGCTTCGCGACTATGAAGTGTGGGACGTGCGCGCAGATCGTCGAACCCTTTATCCCCGCCTCAGCATTCTGACCAATGCCCTGGCGCAGCGTCGTCAGTACAGCACCGGCTTGACGCGAGAAGAGGTCGAGCAGCGCCGCTGGCAGGTGCAGCTGCGAGCTCATCTGGACCGCACGCGACTGCCGTCTCCGATGCGACTGCCGGTCTGGTTCGACCGGCGCTGGAGTTCGCAGGGCCCCTGGTATAGCTGGATCTTCCCGATCGAGGAGGCTGGGTGAGCAAGCGCCGGGGATGGCGTCGCCTGATTCGGGCCCTGCCGCTGCTCTCGGTGCTGGCCGTGCTGCTCAGCGCGCTCTATCTCGTCTCCAGCGTCGAGCAGGAATCGACCCAGCTGGGCCGCATGGCCTTCTGGGTGTTTGTCATCACCGCCATTGCCCTGGCCGCCCTCATCGTGGTCATCCTCGGGCGCCTGGTCCGGCTGATCCAGCGCCTTCGACGCGATGAACCCGGCGCTCGACTCACGGCGCGGTTGGTTGCGGTGTTCATCGCTCTGGCCTTGCCGCCGGTGGTGATTCTTTATCTGTTTGCGCTGGAATTCCTCAATGAAACGGTGGAGGGCTGGCTGGATGTGCAGGTCGAATCCGCCTTGTCTGATTCGATCGAATTGGGCCAGTTGTTCATAGACCTGCGCACTCGTGAAGTCAGTGAACAGCTGCGTGAATTGTCCCAGGGTCTGGACCCGGGCGATTCCGATGCGCTCTTCGATAGCTTTCTGGATGAGGTCAGCACGGCCGGCCCGGTCGAACTGAGCCTGATCGATGCCTCCGGTCGGGCCAGCGCCTTCGTCCACATCGACCCCAGTGAGTTGATTGCCGACCTGCCCAGCAATTTCGCCCTCAGCCAGGCGCTGGAGGAGGGCGAGTACGCCGCAGCCGAGCGTCGCGGCGATCGGTTTGCCATTCGGGCCATGGTCAGTCTGGAAGGTCAGCCCTTCGGGACGGGTGCTTATCTTGTGCAGGGCATCTATCCGCTGCCGGAAGATTTCGGCGCGCTGGCCGATGGGATCGAGCAGGCCTACTATCGCTACCTGAACGTGTCCTTCCTGCGAGAGCGGCTGCAGCAAAGCCTGGTGCTGATCCTGACCCTGGTGCTGCTGCTCACGGCGCTCCTGGCCATGCTTGTCGCCTTCAACGCGGCTCGTCGTCTGTCGCAGCCGATTCGTGATCTGGCCGTGGCCACGGGTGAGGTTGCGGCGGGTCGATTCCCGGATGAGTTGACGGTCACGAGTCGGGACGAGCTGGGTTTCCTCGTCGGGTCCTTCAACGTGATGACGCGCGAGCTGTCGGCGAGCCGCCAGGCGCTGGAGGCGCAGCGCCGCTATCTGGAAATCGTTCTGGGGCGCTTGTCTGCCGGCGTGCTGGCCATTGACGGTGAAGCTCGACTCAGTGCCTTTAACGACTCGGCTGAGCGCATCCTTGATCTCGAAGGCCGCGAACAGCAGTCCCTGGATCGCGTCCGCGCAGAGCGGCCTGATCTGGCCGGCCTGCTCGACATCCTGATCGAACGGGTGGGCGCCCCCAGCGCCGACTGGCGTCAGGAAATTCAGCTGGGCCTGCCCGACCAACCGCTGGTGCTGGTCTGCCGGGGCTCGGATCTGCCGCAGGAAATCGGTGGCCAGGTGGTGGTTTTCGACGACGTCACGGTGCTCGATCAGGCCCAGCGAGAAGCGGCCTGGGCGGAAGTGGCCCGCCGCCTGGCGCACGAGGTCAAGAATCCACTGACGCCAATTCAGCTCGCCGCCGAGCGACTGAAATACAAGCTCGAACCAGTGCTGGAAGAAGCGGAACAGGCCCTGCTGGATCGCGCCACGACCACCATTCGGGCACAGGTCGATACGTTGAAGCGCCTGGTCGACGCCTTCGGTGACTATGCCCGGCCCGTGCGCCTCAAGCTCGAATCGGTCGACCTGGCCGCACTGGTTCAGGAAGTGGCCGATCTCTACGCCAGCGGTGATCAGCCTGTGACCTTCGAGCTCACGGTGGATCCGGACACCCCAGCCGTGAATGCGGACCAGGGCGGTTTGCGTCGCGTGCTGTTGAATCTCGTGCGTAATGCACTGGAGGCGCATCCCGACGGTCGGCCCGAGATTGCGATCGAACTGGCACCGGCAGCCCGTGAGGGGCGTGAGGGCGTATCCTGGCGCGTCACCGACAACGGGCCTGGTTTCGATCCGGAGGTCGTGGAGCGGATCTTCGAGCCCTATGTCACCACGAAGCAACGCGGAACCGGCTTGGGCCTGGCCATCGTTCGCCGGATCATTGAAGAGCACGCAGGACAGATTGCTCTGGCCAGTGGGGGCGGGGGCGCAGAGATTTCGATCTGGCTGCCTGTCGCCCAATCCGAAGGCTGAAGGCCGGTACAATAGCGCGATGGCCAACGCCCGCATCCTGATCGTCGACGACGAACCCGATATCCGCGAACTCGTGGGCGAGATTCTCGCTGACGAGGGTTACGAGATCATCAAGGCAGCAGACGCTGCCGAAGCCCGCGAACTCAGAGGTCAGGAGCCGCCCGAGTTGATCCTGCTCGACGTCTGGATGCCCGGCACTGATGGCATCAGCCTGCTGAGGGAATGGCGTGAGTCCGATACGCTGGACTGTCCCGTCGTCATGATCTCCGGCCATGGCTCGGTTGAGGCGGCGGTCGAGGCGACTCGTTTGGGCGCCTTCGACTTCATCGAAAAACCCGTGTCCATGGCCAAGCTGCTGGTCACGGTCGGCAATGCGCTGGAAGCAGGGCGACTCAAGCGCGAGAACGCTGGCCTGCGCAATCAGCAGGCGCCGGCGGTGATGGAACCCATCGGCCGATCGCTGGCCGTGCAGCAGCTCAAACGTCGTCTGGAGCGCGTTGCTGCTCATGACACGCCCATACTGATCCAGGGTGAGCCGGGCGTCGGCAAGGCGATGATTGCGCGTTGGATCCACGCCCATTCGCGGCGGGCCGATCAGCCCTTCATCGTGGTGCCGAGCCGAAGCGACGGTGATGACTGGAGCGCCCTGTTGCTCGGCCGTGACGGTCGGCCTGGCCTGCTGGATCAGGCGCGTGGCGGTGTGCTGTTTGTCGAAGACGTGGCGCGCCTGGATGCGCGGGCTCAAGCGGTTCTGTTAGATTCGGTGGACAGCGGTGGTCTGGAAGCCGGCGAGGGCGGCAGCCATTCGCTGGACGTTAGATTGCTGGCCGGCACCCATACGGGTCTCGAAGCGCTGGTCCAGGCTGGCCAGTTCGATGAGCAGCTCTACTTCCGGCTCAACGTGGTGCCGTTGGAGGTGCCGCCCTTGCGCGAGCGCCAGGAAGATGTGCCCGATCTGATCCGCTTCTACGCGGAATACTTCCCCAACCGGGACGCGGTGCCCTATCGGCATTTTTCCGTTGCCGCCCAGAACCGCCTTCGCCAGCACCACTGGCCGGGCAATCTGCTCGAGCTGAAGAACGTGGTCCAGCGCCTGCTGATTCTCGGGGGTGGTGACGAGGTCAGCGCCTCGGAAGTGGAAGAGGCTCTGGCGAAGACCGTGGCCGGGCCGGCCAACAGCGGTGAGGGCCAGCTGCCGGGCCTGTTCCATCTGCCCCTGCGCGAGGCGCGGGAAGAATTCGAACGGCAGTATCTGACCTTCAAGCTCAAGTCCGTTGAAGGCAGCGTGGGCAAGCTGGCCGAAGTGGTCGAGATGGAGCGCACCCATCTCTATCGCAAGCTGCGCCAGCTGGGGATCGATCCCAAACAGATTTGATGAAGCGACGGCGCGCGAGCGCTGAAGGAAGAATCAGCAGATGCAGATCATCATTCTCGGCGCGGGACAGGTCGGAACGGGGATGGCCCACAGTCTGTCGCGCGAGGAAAACGACATCACTGTGGTCGACACGGACCCGGATCGACTGCGCGAACTGCAGGAAAAACTCGATATCCGGACCGTGCTGGGTCACGCCGCCCATCCACAGACCCTGATCCGGGCCGGCATCGAGGATGCGGACCTGCTGATCGCCCTGACCAACTCTGATGAGACCAATATGGTCGCCTGCCAGGTGGCCTATTCCCTGTTCAGTACGCCGACCAAGGTCGCGCGCGTGCGCGCCGCTGATTATCTGGATCACCCGGAGCTGTTCACGCGCGAACACGCCCCGATCGACGTGCTGATCAGTCCCGAGCAGCTGGTTACGGACCACCTGCAGCGCCTGATCGAGTATCCGGGTGCCCTGCAGGTGCTGGACTTCGCCGACGGTCGCGCCCAGCTGGTCGCGGCGCGGGCCTACCACGACGGTCCCTTGGTGGGCCGCCAGCTGCTGGCGCTGAAGGAGCTGCTGCCCGAAGGGGTGGAGACGCGCGTCGCGGCGATCTTCCGCAACGATCAGGCCATCATTCCCGAAGGCGAGACCACGGTGGAAGTCGACGACATCGTCTTCTTCCTGGCCGCCAAGCAGAATACGCGCGTGGTCATGTCCGAGCTGCGCCGCCTCAGCGAGCCGGTCCATCGAGTGTTGTTGTCCGGCGGCGGCAACATTGGCTCCAGCCTGGCCAAGCGCCTGGAGCGCGACCATCACGTCAAGATCGTCGAGCGTGATCCGATGCGGGCCGAGCACATTGCCGAAGAGCTGGATACGGCCATCGTGCTGATCGGTGACTGCGCCGATGAGGACCTGCTGCACGAAGAGGGCATCAGCGAAACAGACGTCTACTGCGCGCTGACCAACGATGATGAGGCGAACATCCTGTCGTCCATGCTGGCCAAGCGGATGGGCGCCGACAAGGTCATCACCCTGATCAACCGACCGGCCTATGTCGATCTGGTCGAATCCGATCGCATTGATGTTGCGGTCAGTCCGCAGCAGGTCACGATCGGCGCCCTCCTGACTCACATCCGCAAGGGGCACATGGTGCGCGTCCATTCCCTGCGTCGTGGCGCGGCCGAGGCGATCGAGGCGGTGGCGCACGGCGTGCCCGGTCAATCGAACGTCGTCGGCAAGCGCATCGACGAGATCGACCTGCCCGACCATACGAGCATCGGCGGCGTGGTGCGAGGCGAGGACGTGTTGATCGCTCACGATGATGTGGTCATCCAGAACGACGACCACGTGATTCTCTTCGTTGCCGACCAGAAGCAGATTCAGCGCATCGAGCGCCTGTTCTCCGTCGACGCCGCCTTCGTCTGATGCGCTACGCTCAGTTCGCACCCGTCCAGCGGATCGTCGGCGTGCTGCTGATGTTCACCTCCCTGGGCTTTGTCCCGCCCTTGCTGTTTGCGATCTTCGGTCAGGACGGCGCGGCCTCGGCGTTCCTGCTCAGCCTGCTCGGTGTTGCGACGGTGGGACTGGCCGTGTTCTGGCCCGTCCGTCATGCGACCAGCGACCTGCGCATCAGCGATGGTTTTCTCGTGGTGGTTGCGTGTTGGGGCGCGGTCTGCCTGGCCGGTGCCGTGCCCTTCGTGATGGTGCTGAATGCCAGCCTGGCCGATGCGGTCTTCGAGTCCACCTCGGGCATCACGACGACGGGCGCGACCGTATTTTCCGGTCTTGATCAAATGCCGATTTCGATTCTCTGGTATCGCCAGCAGCTGCAATGGATGGGTGGCCTGGGCATTATCGTACTTGCCGTGGCCATTCTGCCGATGCTGCGCGTCGGCGGCATGCAGGTCTACAAGGCCGAAGCGACCGGGCCGGTCAAGGAGTCGCGGCTGACGCCACGCATTGCCGAGACGGCGAAGGCCCTGTGGGCGATCTATATCGGACTCACCGCGATCTGTGCTGCGGCCTATTGGGCGGCCGGCATGTCCCTGTTCGATGCGATGGCCCACAGCTTCTCGACGATTTCCACGGCGGGCTTCTCCACCCATGATGCCTCGATCGGCTATTTCGACAGCGCCCTGATCGACTGGCTGGTGGTGTTCTTCGTTTTCATCGCCAGCCTCAACTTCGCGCTGCACTACCTGGCCCTGCGCCGGGCCTCGGCCCAGGTCTACGTGCGCGATCCCGAGCTCAAGCTGTTCGCCGGCCTGATGGTGGTGGTCTCCCTGTTGATCGCCGTCTTGCTCTGGCAGCAGGACGTCTACGGCAGCTTCTGGGAGTCGATCCGTTACGCGGTCTTCCAGGCCGTGTCCTACACGACGACCACGGGCTTTGCGACGGCCGATGTCTACCTCTGGCCCGGAACCCTGCCGCTGCTGATGATCCTGATCAGCGGGCTGGGCGGTTGCGCCGGTTCGACCACGGGCGGCTTCAAGATCATCCGCGTCTACCTGCTGACCAAGCAGGGTCTGCGAGAGCTGCAGCGCCTCATTCATCCGCGCGCCGTCGTGCCCCTGAAGTTCGGTGGCCGAACCCTGAATCAGGAGGTCGCCAACGCGGTCTGGGGTTTCGTCTCCCTGTATATTCTCTGCATCGTCGTCCTGACCCTGATCGTGTCGGGCATCGAGCGCGATCTGGTCACTGCAGTGTCCGTTGTCTTCTCGGCCATGAACAACCTCGGCCCGGCGCTGGGCGAGGCGGGTAGCAACTGGGGTCCCCTGCGCGACGCCACCAAGTGGCTGGCCAGCTTTGCCATGCTGCTGGGGCGCCTGGAGATCTTTACCATCCTCGTCCTTCTCACGCCGGCCTACTGGAAGCACTGAGTCCAGGCGCATGGATCCGGAGCGCATCGAACGCCTGATCGACCAGGGCCGCGACAGCTATGAGGCTCGCCTGGCTGCCGGTCAGGCGCGTCTCAAGCGCGGTGAGATCGCCCAGGCGGTGGACCATCTGCTGCGCGCCACGGAACAGGATGAAGGCAAAACCATCGCCTGGCAGTCCCTGGGCGAGGCCTATCGAAGCCGCGGTCAGATCGATGAAGCACGCGCTGCCTGGAAGCGCGGTATCGAGGTGGCTGCAGCGAACGGCGACAGCCAGGCTGAGAAGGTCATGACCGTGTGGCTGAAGCGCCTGGACAAGCTGCCGTCCTTACTTGATCCGAAAGCTGTGTTTTCCGAAGATCGATTGATCGTCCTGCCCACGGAGACAGTCTATGGTCTGGCCGCTCCAATCGATCGCCCGGACCTGATTGCCCGGGTGTTCGAGCTCAATGTCCGGCCGGCAGACCAT
>JBCDLQ010000045.1:0-9484 GCA_039414335.1 Pseudomonadota bacterium
CGCCGCTCACCGTGCCGGCAAAGCGGAAGCCGATGACCTGACCATTGCTGCTCTGGCCGCCGCCGATGACCTGCTGCGTGCTTTGGCCGCCATTGAGGCTGAAGTCGCTGACGGTGAGGGTCTCGTCCAGCGCCGGATCGTAGTTCTGGCCGCGCACGGTTGGCGCTTCTGCATCCAGGGTCCAATTGAAGGACTGTAAGCCCACGTTGCTCAGGGTAAGCGTCGCATCGGCCGTACCCGTGGGCGAAACTTCAACGTTGATCTGGTCGGGGCTGACGACGGCGAGGCGCTCCTGAATCCAGGCGGCCTCCGGCGGTCCGCTGAAGCCCTGATCATCCTGGGCCTGGACAAATAACAGGCGAGGCGTGCTCAGATCCAGTGCACCGAGATTCAGATCGCCGCTGAAACTCACCGCCGTTCCCGCGCTGTCGAGGGTCAGGCTGTAGGTGGTGGTGGCCAGGGATGGGGGTACGTCCAGGCTGGCAGTGATCGTCTGGATATCGCTGATCGGGTCATTGGTCGGCAACTCAGCCACCCCATTGCGATCGAAGCGCGTGTCATCGGCAAGGCCCTGAACGAGCAGTCGGTTTTGGCTGCCGTCAAATACAGCGCTGACGTCCACGACGTCGGGGCCAGAGGGCGCCAGGTAGGGTCGCTGTGCCGCCTTCGCGCTGTAGATCAGGCTGTCCCTTACGTTGGGCCAGATCGTGCTTTCGAAGCTGGCACAGCTCTGGAAAAAGGAAGTGCCCAGCTCATAGGTATAGGCCGCGATGCCCAGTTCACCATGGGCATAGTCCACCATCGTGCCGCCCGCAGGTCCTAGCATGGAGCGACCGACCTGGTAATCGGTAAAGAAACCCAGTTTCCGCCCGAGCCAGGCCAATTCATCATGATTCGGCGCGTTGTTGGAGTTGCCCGGACCCAGACCTTCCCAGGGAAACAGAATCAGCTCGCCGGAGGAATGAATCGAATGGAAAATGCCTTGGGCATCGGATGGCACCACATCTCCGAGCGCGTCCTTGTAGTCCTCGAAAACCGTCGCGAGGTAGTTCTGCAGGAAGGCGGTTTCCGGTTCCGAAGAGGCCGATGGGCCTCTGAATACTTCGCTGCACGCGTTGGTGCTTGATGATGGATTGCCGTAGAAGACGGGACTGTTGCGATTGAGGTCGACGCCCGGCAAGGATCCGGGGCAAAAATTGATATTGGCGTTCTTGCGCCAGCTAGACTCGCCGCCCTCGACCTGGCGGCGCCCGTCGGGGTTTTGCACCGCAATGACATGAATTTCTCGATGGTCAACCAACCAGCGCGCCGTTGGATTGCTGTCGTAGCCGTTGACTAGCCATTCCGCGAATCTTGTCGCTGATTCGGCGGTGGTCAGCTCGCGGGAATGCTGGGCGGCCATGACCACCAGCGGAGCCTTCGGATGCGGGCTGTTCTGGTTGGCGATGACCAGGGCCCGGATATCGTCGCCGTTGGGCTGGCTATTCGCCTGACGCCAGGAATCGCCGATATCGACCAGTTGGGCGAGATCCGGCCGACCGGCAGCGAGAGCAGAGAGCGTCGCCGTGGTTTCATCGACCGTGCGATAGCAGGGAAAACCGGGAATGCCACCCAAACCCCGGTTGCGCCAGGCGGCACGATCGATGCTGCGGAACCGATCCACTTCGTCCTGCCTTTCTCGATCGGTCTGGACGCGATAGCCCAGTGCTTCGACGGCTGCCCGACCGTTGGCCGTCACGTTCATGTTGACGTGGTTCTCGCGCCAGTTGATGCCCCAGAAATCGCCCAACATCCTTAATCGAGCGAGGTCCGAATTGGGCACGTCGTAGATGCGGATGACTTCGCTGTCGTTGGCCTGGGCGGTTGGAAGTGTTCCGCTGAGGAGGAGGGCCAGCAACAGGGCGCTGATCAGGGGGATTCGACTCATGATCTGTTCATTGTCCTCAAAATGACTCCGGCCGGGCAAGGCCGGCCGGAGTCTCGTATTGCTCGTTCAGAAAAGTTCGAATCAGTCTTCGAACCGATCTCTGAACAGGAAGCCCGTCAGGACCTCCAGCAGGACCGGCATCGCCGTCATTGGAGCTGCCGGGTCGTTGGTCGAGATGCAGACATAACCTTCGTACTGGCCGTCGCTCAGTCCCATCGTATCGACCTCGATGACAACGTGTTCGCTGCCACCTTCCCCGACAACGCCTGAGCTCGGCTGGACGTCGAGCCACGGCACCGCAGTGAAGGGCGCGTTACAGATTGGTAGGGGAGCCTTCTTGAGCGTCAAGGTTACGTTGCTCCAGTTCATGGATCCCGCGTTAGCGCTCTCCCAACCGTGCTGGAAGCTGGCCGTCCAGTTGCCGATATCGCCCGTGCCCGGAATGAAGGCGTCAAGATGGGCGCTGACATAAGTGCCGTCCTCGGAGGATCCACCACCCTGGAAATCCCAGTCATTGACGGGCGAGGTGAAGCCGCCGACGCTGAAGCTGTCGCCGTCGGGACCGGTCAGTACCAGAACCATGTCTGAGGCCCAGTCGCCGTTACCGGTGATACCGCTGACGGTGCCTTCGAATTCGAATCCGAGAACGGTGCCGCGGGTGGCCACACCTGCCGGAATCGTGAAGCTGGCTGGCGTTCCGCCGCCTGCGCCGCCCGTGATGGTGAAGTCGGGCACGGCCAGCGCTTCATCCAAGGTCGGATCAACGCTGCCGCGACCAGCACCCGCAGGCGCTTCGTCGGTCTCGGAGGACCAGGTCAGATCGCCGGTGCCCGTGTTCAGGATCGACAGGGACAGGAAATCGACCACATCGGCGCCAGTTGTCATAGTGAACGAAGTGCTCGAGAACTCGGCGACGGGCTCCTGGCGGGTCGTGAAATCGTTGGTGGTGCTGAAGTTGCCAGCGCCGCAGTTGTTGATTCCGGCAACGCGCCAGTAGTACTGCGTACCTGAGGCCAGATCGCTGCTGATTATGAAGCTGTTGCCGCTGACAACCTCATCAACGACAAAGCTGCCAAAACTGGGGTCCGTCGAGACCTGTACCGAGTAGTCGCTGACGCCGGCCAGGGCAATCCAGCTCAGCGTCGGCTGGAAATCGATGCCCACGGCGCCGTCAGCCGGTGAGTCCAGGGTTGGCCCGTTGCCCAACAGGGCATCCAGGTTGACCAGCAGATCCGTTGTTTTTACTTCGCTGCCGTCATTGCCGCGGATGACCACTGAGGTAGCCGATGGCGTGGCCGTGCTGTCGACGGTCAGGGTCAGGGTTGAGCTGCCCGGTACGCTGACGCTGCTCGGGCTGAAGCTGCCGCCGACGCCGGTCGGATTCACGCCCTCGAAGTCCAGAGTTACCGTACCTGTGTAGGCACCGATCGTACCGAGATCGATCGTTGCCGGATAGCTGTTGCTGCCCGCATCGGGAACGCAGGCTTCAACGGGGCTGGGGGATGCTGACAGGGTGAAGGTCGGATTGCCAACGATGCAGTTGTAGCAGACCAGCGCGAAATCCTGGCTGGGGGCACCGGGATTCCATGGATCGAGCGCATCACCAGCCAGATCCGAGGCGGAGACGGTGATGTTGACCGCACCGCCGTGCTGTGACGGATTCAGAAAGACACCCTCGAGGTTGTTGCGTTCATCGGGGTTGCCGCCGGTCGCTGACCAACCATCGCCACCGATGACATTGCCCAAATAGGTCGACCCATTAGCACCCACGGTCAGATCCAGGTTGTTGACCCAGGCTGGCGTGGTGCCGCCCATGCCGTGTCCCGGGGCATCGGTCCAGGCCAGCATGATGCGAATCGGCTCGGACGGGTTGACGGCGTTCAGGCCAATCGAGAAGTCATCACCGGAATTGGTGAAAACTGTGGCCTGGTCGTGCATGTAGACCTCCAAACCGTGGTTCATGACGAGGTCCAGGTCAACACGTCCATAGCCCTGGAAACGGTCCGGTCTGTGGCCCATGATGCCGCCATCGGCATTGGGGTTACCCACGAGATCCTGGGCGGCTGCGGTGAACACGGCCTTGACCAGGGCAGGTGAGGGATTCACGCCATTATCGGCTAGGTACTTTTCCCAGAAGACCGACACGGAGCCGGAGACGACCGGTGAGGCCATGGAGGTTCCGCAGAAGTTCGCTGAATGCGCGGTGTTGGAAGCATTCGTCGTGCTGTCGGTGCTGCAACCGGGTGCCACGATATCCGGTCGACGACGACCATCACAGGCATTGCCGTGGGCGGAGTTGGTTGAGATCCGGAAAATATTGGACAGCTGAGCGCCGCTGCCGCTTTGCAGCGCTGTTGATCCGACGGCGAAGAGATTCTTGGCTTCATCCGGAGAACCCAGGGAAGAGGGCGAGCAGGCCCCGCTAGAGTCACCGTTACCGTTCATGATCGACCAGACAGGCAGAACGGGCTGGTCTCCTGCCGTGTCCGGATCAGCGTCTCGAGTAATGAAATCGATCTGCTGGGTCGGGATGTCGTATCCCTGCGGTGAACCGGTCGGACCCCAGGAATTATTTGTCAGCAGGGCGCCGCTGCGTGCCGAATCCTGATAGATGTCCAGCATGCCGTCCACATTCATTCCTCCCGGTCCCCCACCGAGGAAGGGCTGGTAGCGCTGAGTGACGATGTTGGCGCCGGGTGCGACGCCCTGACCACGCAGAAATCCGTTCAGCAGCGCGCCCGTGGCGCCCGTTCCGGCAATGGCGCCGGCAACGTGTGTGCCATGGTCGTCCGTGCCAGAGGCTGCGCAGCTGCCGTTGGTGCCATTGCAAGGCAACATTCGGTCAGCGAGGTCAACGTGGGTCGCGAGGACTCGACCGTCCACGACGCCCACGGTGACGCCCGCGCCGTTGTAGCCCGTATCGCTGAGCCAGGTGGCATAGCCAGGCAGAACCGTGCCGCCGCCGTCGATATTGCCAACGATGGACTGGTTGGACATCTCACCGCGAGGTCCGGCCTCGGGGCGAATGTACTGAACGGTGTAGATGTCCGGCCAGCTGGCCAGGTCCGTGTAGGCGGAGCCGGGCAGGTTGTTGATCTGAATCGCCAGGAGGTGACGACCGACGGGACTGACGACCGTGACGTTGCCCAGTTCACGAAGGCGGGCAATACGAGCCTCGACATCGCCGTGAGCGCTGGCCAGAAGCATCGTGGGCCGCGGCTGATCGTCGAAGTCGCGCAGGTGAGACTGCACCTTCCACTCGGTTTCCATGCGGCCGGCCCAACGGACATTCTCCAGCGCCAGAGCGCTGTCGAGCTGACTGCCTTCGGACCAGACGATGTAGCTGAAGGGGTGCAGCGGCTGGACGACCTGCAGGCCGCTGCGCTGCAGGTCGCTGACCCACTCGGAGCGGATCGGACCGTCGAACTGAATCAGTTTGAATTCGCCACCCAGCGCCGATGCGATGGAATTGCTCGTGCCGCGCCGGACCGGATCGAAGGTCTCTCCACCCAGGGTCAGAAGGAAGGGATTGTCCGTGACCTGCACGCGATGTCCGCTCGCTTCGAGCTGTGCGATGGTGGCTCCATCCAGCTGGCCGAAGAGCATCGTGCCATAGTCGGCCAGGCGATCGCTGTTGCTGAGCTGGTCCGTCAGTCCGTCTCCTTCATCGAGATAAACACGCACCCATTGCTCGTCCTGTGCGGCCAGCGGGGCCGTCGCGAGTAGCAGGGAGACGAGTACGGCTGCCAGTAGGTTGGCAAAACGCTGATGGACTCTGGGGAACCCGTTGTATTCAGTCATTGATGGCAATTCCATGCTGTAGCTGGCGAGCGCGCCAGTGCTTGTCGTCGAGTTGGATGTGAACCAGCTTTCAATAGTGCGAGGGCCTGAATTCGAGGTGGATCTGTTGGCCTCTCCAGGTTCATCGAAAAGGGCCCCGGAGGACCCTTCACAGGATAGTAACGCATGGACTGAACGGATGCATCCCGTTGCGGTCCATTCCTTGGTCGTGACTTCTGGCCGATTCGCGCATTCAATCGGCCATTTACAGTGGCGAGTGGCATCGACCGGGCTGCGACCTTTTGCTCCCGTGGTGCGTCAGAAACTAATCAATCTATCAACCATTCATTCAAGAGGTTCGAGATGACGAGGTCCAGGTTCTTCATCCAGGGGATGTTGCTATTGCTTGCGGGCGCCTTCAGCGCGCAGGCCATGGCCAACACCAAACTGCTGCGTTTTCCCGATGTCCACGGGGATCGCGTGGTGTTCAGCTATGGCGGTGATCTGTGGGGTGCCCCGGCCGATGGCGGAACCGCCTATCGCCTGACCTCCCATCCGGGCCTCGAACTGTTCGCCAAATTCTCACCCGATGGCCGCTACATCGCCTTTACCGGCCAGTACGGTGGCGACGAGCAGGTCTACGTCATGCCGGCCAGCGGCGGCGAGCCTCGCCAGCTGACCTTCTACCCGGCCGTCGGGCCGCTGCCTGCCCGCTGGGGCTACGACAATCAGGTCTATGGCTGGGCACCGGACGGCGAATCCATTTTGTACCGCTCGCGTCGCGATGCCTGGGATTCGAGTGCGGCCACGCTGTTCACTGTGGCTCTCGACGGTTCCCTGCCGGAAGCCACCCCGATGCCGGTTGCCGGCGCGGGCACCTTTGCCCAGGATGGCGATGCCATTTTCTATTCGCCCCTGTTCCGCGATTTCCGCACCTGGAAGCGCTACGAGGGCGGCTGGTCTCAGGACCTGTGGCTGTTTGATCTCGAGGAAGGCCAGGCGCGTCAGCTGACCGACCACCCGCGCACGGACCGCGACCCCATGTGGATCGAGGGTCAGGGCTATTTCGTATCGGACCGTGATGGCACCTTGAATCTCTATCGCGTTGATCCAGAATCCGGTGACACGGAGCAGCTGACCAGCCATGAGCAGTGGGATGTGCGCTGGGCCAGCGCGGACGATCGCGATCAAATCGTCTATGAGCTGGACGGTGAACTGCGCCTGTACAAGGTGACCGACGGAAGCGATACAGGTATCGATATCGTTGTGCCTGACGATGGTCTGAATCGCCGCGTTCGCTGGGCCGATGTGTCGGATGAGGTTCGCGGAGCCAGCCTGTCACCGACGGGCCAGCGCGTGCTCTTCGAAGCCCGCGGTAATCTGTTCAACGCACCGGTCGGTGACGGCGTCACGCGCAGTCTGACCAATCGTTCCACGGCCCATGACCGTGAAGCGGCCTGGTTCCCAGACGGCCAGTCCATCGTGTTCATCTCCGATGCGACCGGCGAAGAAGAGCTGTACCGCCTGGCTGTTGACGGCAGCGAGTCTCCCCAGGCCCTGACCTCAGGGAATGAAACGCGCTTCTATGATCCGGTGGTTTCGCCTGACGGTGAGCATGTTCTGTTCAGTGACAAGGATGGCCGGATTCTGATCGTCTCAAGCGACGGCGATGGAGACATCACGGAAATCGGACGGGATCCGGGCTGGCGCAACCGTGACTACAGCTGGTCGCCGGAAAGCGACTACGTGGCCTTCAGTCAGACCCAGGAATCCGGTCTGCGGGCGATCTACATCTACGACGTGGAAGAGGACCGAACGCGCCAGGTCACCGAGGGTATGTTCTCTGAATCCGATCCCGTTTTCTCACCCAGCGGCGAGCATCTGTTCTTCCTGGGCGATCGCGAGTTTGCCCCGCAGATCTCCCAGCGCGAATGGAACTACGCCACCAACCGCATGACGGGCATCTTCGCCCTGGGCCTGACCGAGGATGCATCGAATCCCTTCCTGCCCGAAGACGCGGAAGAGCCGGGTCTGGAGGGCAACGGCAGTGGCGGTTCGGACGAGGACGATGAAGACGACGAGGGCAGTGAAGAAGAGGGTCTGCAGATCGACTTTGAGGGTCTTGCCGATCGCGTGATTCGTGTACCGGTTGATGCAGGCAACTATTACAGCCTTGCCGTGACCTCTGCCGGAGTCCTGTTCGTCGAAGGTGGCCCCTTCTATTACGGTCGCTCGTCGGGCGTGCCAACGATCCTGAAGTTCTTCAAATTCGACGACCAGGAAGTGGTCAGCTTCCCGAACGGCCAGCAGATCGTTGATCTGAGCGCCGACGGCAAACGATTGCTGGCGGCCAGAGGCGGCAGCTGGCAGGTGCTGGATGTGGCAAAGGAAGGCCGCGACCCAGAAAGTGTCTCCACGGGCGGCTTGCGAGCCCAGGTCGATCCGACCGCCGAATGGGAAACGGCCTTCGATGAGGTCTGGCGTCGTTTCCGCGATCATTTCTATGTCGCCAACATGCACGGCTATGACTGGGAAGCGTTGCGCGAGCAGTATCGCCCCTGGCTCGAGCATATTGCCCACCGCTCGGATCTGAACTATCTGATGGGCGAGATGATCGGTGAGCTGAACGTGTCGCACGCCTACGTCTCTGGCGGTGATGAAGGTCTGCCCTCGCGGCCGTCCGTGTCCCTGCTGGGCGCGCGCTTTGAAACCAGCCGGGATCGCTATCGCATCGCCCGGATCATGGAAGGGCAGAACGATGAGCCGCGCTATCGCTCACCGTTGACCGAGCCGGGCGTGGACGTGTCCGAGGGTGATTACATCCTGGCGATCAACGGCCAGTCCCTGAGCGCGGATGACAATATCTTCGAGCGCCTGATGCTGCCGGCGGGCGAAGCCGTTGCATTGACCGTGTCCGATCGCGCTGACGGTCGAGATTCACGCACGGTCATGGTCAATCCCATCAACTCCGAGTCGTCCCTGTTCTATCTGGACTGGGTCCGTGGCAATCATCGTCGCGTGACCGAGGCCACCGATGGCCGCGTCGGTTACCTGCACGTGCCCGATATGGGCCCGGACGGTATCCGTGAGTTCATCAAGTGGTTCTATGGCCAGATCCGCAAGGACGGCCTGGTCATCGACGTGCGCTCGAATGGCGGCGGCAACGTCTCTCAGATGCTGATCGAGCGCCTGTCGCGCCGTCCGCTCGCCCTGGGTTACGCTCGCACCCAGCCGTTTACCTCGACCTATCCCAACCAGGCCTTCAACGGCCATCTGGTGGCGCTGCTGGACGAGAATTCGGCGTCTGACGGTGACATCTTTCCCTGGCAGTTCCGTAACGCAGGCCTGGGGCCGCTGATCGGCAAGAAGAGCTGGGGTGGTGTGGTCGGGATTACCAGCCATGGTCCGCTGATCGACGGCGGTTCCGTCAACGTGCCCGAGTTCGGTTTCTCCGATGTCAACGGCAACTACGTCATCGAAGGCGAGGGCGTGACGCCGGATATCGAGGTCGACAACGATCCGGCCAGCGTCATCGCCGGCCGCGACCCGCAGCTGGAGCGTGCGATCGAAGAGGTCATGAACCAGATCGAGGCGAATCCGCCGAGCTTCCCGGAGCGTCCGGAACCTCCGGTGAAGCTCGACTGAGCTCAGGTCGAACAATCACCACCAAAAAAAAAGGGCGCGTAGTGTTGACTACGCGCCCTTTTTCTTGCCTCAATGTTTGCGTATCCGTGCGCTCAGCTCGCTTCCTGCCAGACCTCCATCGGCGGGCAGGAG
>JBCDLQ010000046.1:0-9480 GCA_039414335.1 Pseudomonadota bacterium
ACGAAGGTGATCGCCGCACCCAGCGTCAGGGTGAAGGGAAACAGCAGGACCCAGCGGCCCTGCCCCGGACCCAGCCCTTCCAGCCATTGGTAGACCATTACGCCGGTCAGAGGCGCGATCAGGCCACGGATGCCGGTCAGCGTAACGTGGATTCCCATGTACAGCGTGGACTGCTCGTCCGAGGCGAAATCGTTATGGCCCAGATTCCATCCCAGCTTGCCACCGGCAAAGGCCGCGCCCAGCCCGACGGCACCCGCCCAGAACAGCCAGATTTGGGACAGCAGGCTCGCGCTGGCAAACAAGCCGATAGCCAGGACAAAGCTCCAGGCCTGGCGGGCGCGATAGTCGAGAATGTGCGTCGCATCGAGGCGGCGGGCCCAGATCGGTGTGAACACGGCCACGCCGATCAGCGGCAGCGAGGTGGTGATCAGCATCTGCTCGAGCTTCGCAAAGCCGAACTGGTCATTGAGCAAGATAACCAACAAAGCGATCACCATCAGGTTGCCCGATCCGAAGGCGAACATGGTCAGCATGTAGCGGCGAAACCAGAGATCGCTTCGCAGGATGCCCAGCGCTGCGCGGAGTTGCCCGCCGCGACGGGACTGGCGCTGAACCAGCTCCTTGCGGCGCAGCTGGGCACCCATGCGAATCCGCATGCGCTGATAGCGAAAGGCCGCCGTCAGCCCGAGCACGCCGGCAATCGGAAACATCACGCGCCAGGACTCGGGCCAGATCGACATCACCCCACCGAGACCCGCCGCCACCAGGGCGATGATCATCGAGTAGATGACGGTGATCCTGCCGGTGATCTGGGCGCGTACATGGCGCGGAAAATTGGCCCGCCAGATCGCCGCGCGCAGCGTGATCACCCCGGCCCAGGACAGGCGCGCTGCCACCATGGCCAGAGTCAGGCCGATCAAGCCCATCGTGGTGTAGGGCATGATCGCCATCACGATCAGCGACAGGGCGGTCAGCAGCATCAAGGCAGATACCCAAGCCGTCTTGTCGCGGCCCTCGGCCATGCCCGAGATCGACAGGGACACCATGTTGGCAAAGGCCGGCGCACCCGCCACGAGGGCCACGGCCAGGTTGACCCAGGCCGCCGAGGCCACGCCGTCGAATTGCGTCTTGACCAGCACGCCGACCACGCCACCCTCCAGCGCGCCCAGGGCCACCGCCATGGTCGCATTCGCCCAGATTTCCCGCGGCATCAGCGTGCGAGCAACAAACGGCAGGGACTGACGAGGAGTGGAAGACAACATCGGCGCATTGTAAGCCGCTGGGGAGGACACGTAGTCAAAGCGAGCTGATCTCACGCGGAGGCGCAGGGGAGCAGAGAACGCAGAGAAAGACACTGGGTCCTCTTTGTCGAAGAGCGGAGCTGAATGAAGTTCTTTTTCTGCGCTCTCTGCACCTCTGCGCCTCCGCGTGGACGCTCTTATCGCTAAAATTCGCCCCATGAATTACGACTACGACGAAGAAAAGCGCTGGTTGACCGACACCTTGACCCGGCAGATCCCCCTGGGAGGGGCGATGGGGCTGGAGGTCGAGCGGTTGGACGACCAAGGCTTGGTGCTGAACCTGCCGCTGGCGCCCAATATCAACGACAAGGGCACGGCCTTCGGTGGGTCCATGAGCAGCGCGCTGATTCTGGCCGGCTGGTCACTGCCGCGTCTGATCCTGCGGCGCGAGCGGCGAGCGGCCGATCTAGTCATCGGGCGCTGCGAATTGCGATTCCTGGCACCGGTGGACACCGGATTCCGCGCGATCAGCCAGTGGCCCGATCCAGGCCAGATCAACGAATTCCTGATCAAGCTGGACGAGCGCGGCAAGGCCGCTCTGGCCATGGAACCGGAAATCCGGGTCGACGATTCAGTGGCGGCCACCCTCAGCGCTCGGTATGCTGCCTTGGTCAAATCCATCGCCTGAAGCTCAGAGAGGTTGCCGTGCGTCGATTCCTGCTGTTGATTCTACCCGCCCTTTTGATCCTGTCGGCTTGCGCCGGAGCGCCGCCCGAGCGGGAGCGCCAGGAACGATTCCAGGCCTGGGAAAGCATCGTGCGCTGGGCCGAACACAAGGAAGGGCTGCTGGATTTCATCCATCCGGACTGGCTGGCCGACAATCCGATCTCGATGCTGGATGTTGATCGCCTGCAGCAGTTCCGGGTCACCGAATACCGGGTTCGCCAGGTTATTGCTAATCCGGATGGTCTGGAGATCGAGCGTCGCGTGCAGATGCGTCTGTATCACATTCACACGGCACGGGAACGGATCATCGATCATCGCGAGGTCTGGCGCTATGATGAGGAAATGGAAATCTGGATGCTCCATTCGGGCATCCCAGACCCCCGCAGAAGCTGATTTCGGAGCCGCTCTGATTCGGACTCCAGGGAAGGGAACGTTGATGCAAGAACATGGGAGGACGGCATGAGTACGCGCACCATCGCGGTAATCAACGCCAAGGGCGGCTGCGGCAAGACCACGATCGCAACGAATCTGGCGTCGGCCATGGCCTGGGAGGGCCATTCGGTCGCCCTGGCCGACATGGATCCGCAGCAGTCATCCAATGACTGGCTGACCCAGCGGGGAGAACAGGCTCCGGAAATCATCGAAGTCAATCGCAAGGGCGGCCCCCTTCGAACACCGTCCGGCGTCGACACGCTGATTCTGGACACGCCCGCGGGCCTCCACGGCACCGAATTGAGCCATATCCTGCGGCGCGCCGAAACCGTATTGATCCCGGTCCTGCCCTCACCGGTGGACATGCGTGCGGCCTGGCGCTTCTTGAATGCTCTACTGGAGCTCAAGCCGGTCAAGGAACGCCAGACCGTTGTCGGGCTCATCGCCAACCGCGTCCGCCCTCAGACGCTGATCTACCGCGAGCTTACCGGCTTCCTGAATGACTTCCGCGTCCCCGTTGTCGGTCAACTGCGAGATTCGATGAACTATGTCCGCGCTTTCGAAAGCGGCAAGGCCGTGGCCGATCTGCCCCCCTACATGGCCTGGAAGGACTGGGAAGAATGGGAATCGGTGCTGAAATGGATCCGAAGCAGGCGATCACGGGGAAAGCGCTGACGGATCTGCTTGGTGCAGCGCTGACGCGCTGGGTGGGTCCGAAATCGGGCGGCTGAGGGGCCTCAGACCGCGATATTGTCGATCAGACGGGCGGATCCCAGATGGGCGGCCGCCAGCAAGCGCTGCGCCCGACCTTCTTCAGGATTACCCAGGTGCTCGGCAGATCGCCATTCCAGATACTGCGGCCTGAAACCAGCGCCTTCCAATCGCTCCAACGCATAGGCCTGCAGACAGGCCCAGCCCTGGCCCTTGCGCAGTCCATCTGCCGTCGCCTGTAATGCGGCATGGAGCTCACCGGCTCGGGCCCGCTCCTTCTCGTTCAAATACTGATTGCGCGAACTCATCGCCAGACCGTCGTGTTCGCGGACGGTGGGCAAGGCCTGAATATCGATGTCCAACGTATAGTCCGTCGCCAGTCGCCGAATCACGAGCAGCTGCTGGAAGTCTTTCTCGCCGAAGATCGCCGCATCGGGCGCCACCTGAAGAAACAAGCGAAGCACCACGCTGGCCACGCCGTCGAAGTGCCCCGGCCGATACTCGCCACACAGGGTGTCGGCCAGCGCGCTGGGGACCTTCACCATGAACGAATCCTCCAGCGGATACATGACGTCCACGGAAGGCGTCCAGGCCAGGTCTATGCCCCGCTCGTCCAACGCCCGGAGATCATTGGGCAACGTCTGCGGATAGGTGGCGAAGTCCTCGCCGGGACCAAACTGGGTGGGATTGACGAAAATGGAGGTCACCAGGCGATCGCAGCTTTTCCTGAGCGCATCGACCAGCTGCAGGTGTCCGGCGTGCAGGTTACCCATGGTGGGAACGAGACCGACCCGCAGACCCTGCTGCTTCCAGCCGTCTACGGCCAATCGCAGGTCTGCCAGGGTACTGGCCTGAATCAGCCTCATTCGTAGCTCTCGTCAGCGCTCGGAAACTGCCGCGCTCGCACGGCTTCGACAAAGTGCTGCAACGCCTCGGGGATGCTTTCGGCACCGATCATGAAGTCGCGCACGAATCGGGGCAGTCGACCGGTACTGATGCCCAGCATGTCGTAGCAGACCAGCACCTGCCCGTCGACCCCTGCGCCTGCGCCGATTCCAATCACGGGGATACTCAGGGCCTGGGTCACACGCTCGGCCAGCGCATTGGGAATGCACTCGACCACGAGCAAAGGGGCACCTGCGGCTTCCAGGGCTTTCGCATCGGCAACGAGGGCGTCTGCCAGCGCCTGCTCACGACCCTGTACGCGATAGCCACCCAGACGATGAACATGCTGCGGCGTCAACCCCAGATGGGCGCATACCGGGATACCCTGCTCAACGAGCGCGCGGACGATATCCACCATCGGCGACCCACCCTCGAGCTTGACCATGCTGGCACCAGCCCGCATCAGGGCCGCCGCGCTGGCCATGGCCGTTGCTCGATCGTGGTAACTCATGAAAGGCAGATCGGCCACCAGCAGGGCGCGCTTCAAGCCCTGGGCGACGGCGGCCGTGTGATAGACCATGTCATCGACGGTTACGGGCAGGGTCGAATCCTGCCCCTGGATCACGTTGCCCAGCGAATCACCGACCAGCACGCAGTCCACGCCGGCCTCGTCGACACGCCTTGCCAGGCTGAAGTCATACGCCGTCAGCATGGTGATGGGTACGCCGGAAGTCTTGAAATCAGCCAGCACCGGCACGGTCACTTTGCGAGTCAGATCGATCATGGGGCGCGATAGTACTCCAATGAACCCGCCAGTTTGATTTCGGCGCGTGATTCACTATCCAGGGCCTTGAGTTGATCAGCCGCCCGCCCGAGGCCGGGAATGGCCAAATCCGGGGCCAGATCACACAGGGGCACAAGCACAAAGGCCCGCTGATGCATACGTGGATGGGGAACGTGCAGCGCCTCGGTCTCGATCACCGAATCGCCGTACACCAGCAAATCCAGATCAAGCGTTCGCGGGCCCCAGCGCCGACCATCGCGACGACGCCCTGCGGTCCGTTCGATGGTGAGGAGTGCACGCAACAGGTCTTCTGCCTCGAGCGCAGTGTCCAGCGCTACGACCGCATTGAGAAAGTCATCCTGATCGGTCACGCCCCAGGGTGGCGTTCGATACAGGGGAGAGACGGCAGAAACGGATGTATGCGGCAGAAGGTCGAGTGCCGAGACGGCGTCTTGCAGCAGCGATTCGGACGGGCCCTGATTACTGCCCAGACCGACATAGGCCCGAGTCATCTGGGTTTCACGAAGGCGCAGCTGACGCTGGCTTTCGCTTGCGCGGTCGGCGACGGCGGCGGCGAGACTGGCCGGGCGCCTGTTGAGTCATGGCCTCACGGGCCTCGCCTTCCTTTTCCTGAATTTCGGTCCACCAGTCGGCCAGATCCTTGAGCTCGGGTTCTTCGAGCGTACGCAAGAGCAGAAAATCGTAGGCTGCCCGGAAGCGGCGTTCTGTGATCAGGCGCAATGCCCGCTTGCCGCGGCGCCGTTCGAAGCGCGGCTGCATGCACCAGATTTCCTTCGACATGGTCGAGTAGCGTCGGTGAATGGCCACCTTGCGCGCTTGAGCCATGACGGCCAGTTCGCCGGCTTCGGCCAGTGCTTCGACCGGTGCCATACCATTGTGGATCAGCGCGTCGGCCCTGGGCTTGACCCGCGGCCAGAGGAAAGCCGCAAACAGAAAGCCGGGGGTGACGGGCAGCCCTCTCCGGACGCGATCATCGGTGTTGCGCAATGTGTGTTCGACCAGCAGCGGCGGCTGGGCCGGATCGGAGAACAGATCTGGAAACAGCTGGTCCCACAGTGCCTGTCGAACCAGTGCCTGGTAGGTCGGCCAGGCCTTGCCGGCGAGGAATAGCTTGAGAATCTCATCGAACAGGCGCGCCGGTGGAATATCGGCAAGCAAAGGCGCCATTCCGACCATGGGACCCGCGGTTTCCGGCTCGATGTTCAGGTCCAGCTTGACCTGGAAGCGCACCGCGCGCAGCAGACGCACGGGGTCTTCGCGATAGCGGGTCACCGGATCGCCGATCAGGCGCAGTCGGCGCTCGAGCACGTCCTCGTAGCCGCCCACGTGGTCGCGGATGGTCTCGGTGGTCGGGTCGTACATCAGGGCATTGATCGTAAAGTCGCGCCGACGCGCGTCTTCCTCCTCACTGCCGTAAACGTTATCGCTCAGCACCCGTCCCGTATGCTTGACCTCCCGTTGATCGCCCTTCTCGCCTTCGGGACAACCCCGGAAGGTGGCCACCTCGATAATCTCGCGTCCGAAACGAACGTGCGCCAGACGGAAGCGCCGGCCGATCAGGCGTGCATTACGCATGACGTTCTTGACCTGTTCCGGCGTGGCATCGGTCGCCACATCGAAATCCTTCGGATGTTCACCGAGCAGCAAATCACGAACGGACCCGCCGACCAGATACGCTTTGAATCCGGCACTCTGGAGGCGTTCGACGACTTTGATCGCATTGATACTGAGCTGGCGCGGCTGAATGCCGTGCTCAGCAAGTTCGATGATGCGTGGGCCCGTTCCCTGATCTTGCGAAGCAGTCAAAACAGCGGTCTGGCGAGGTGAGAAGCGATGGGGAAATCCGTGAACGGACGAATGTCCGCTTTGCTAGAATACAGCGCGCATTCTAGCACCACGGCCTAGCTACGCGCAGTCACGGGTCGTTGATGAACCGTTTCGAGGATTTGCCGCATGACCTTTGTCGTCACCGAAAACTGCATCAAGTGCAAGTACACCGATTGCGTTGAAGTCTGTCCCGTGGATTGCTTCCACGAGGGGCCGAATTTCCTCGTGATCGATCCTGAAGAATGCATCGACTGCACCTTGTGCGAACCGGAGTGTCCTGCCGAGGCAATCTACCCGGAAGACGACCTCCCGGCAGGCCAAGAGGACTTTCTGGAGCTGAACGCCGAATTGTCCAGAGAATGGCCGGTGATCAGCGAGATGAAAGCACCCCTGCCCGACGCCAAAGACTGGGAAGACAAGCCGGGCAAGATCGATCTGCTGGAGCGCTGATCCAGCGAGATCGAGGAAATTCGGACCGGGAGGGCGTTTTAGAGCGGGCTGATCAGCCCAGTCGTTCACGCAGAACGGCCAGCACGAACTCGGCCTGATCCATCCCCACAACATTGCCATCCCTATTGAGCAACAGCACCCGTGTGTTGTTGCCTTCCGCATCCAGCCTGACCTGGAATGCGCCGCTGTAGTCCATGAAATTACCGGATTGCCAGAAGAACAGTCGCGACATGCCGCTGCGCTCCATCTGGATCGGATCATGGGTGAAATCGAAGTCATAGCGACGATCGGCTTCGACCACGTCTCGCACGGTCATACCGCCACGATTCAGGGTGAAGCCCAGTCGACGCCAAACGCTGCTGACCTCGTCTTCAACTTCCAGATACAGCCCCGTGGGCCCGAAGCGGATGTGCGAGCGGGACGCTTCTGCTTCAGCGCTGGACATGACTACGGGGGGACGCGCTTCATTGCCTGCGCCTGCCAGCTCCGGCAGGAACACGCCGGGAATGTCATAGGTCCGCTGCACAGGAGGCAAGGACAGATCGTCCGGCACCTGGATTTCAGGCACTTCTTCACTCTGAACGTAAATCGGCTGACGATCGCGATTGAAGCAACCGTTCATCATCAGCGAAGCCAGCGCCATCAGAGTGACTTGAAAAGAAACGCGATAAGAGTTCATTGACCCCTTGATCCTGTTGCGTTCGGAAGAACGATCTATTGATTATTTCGGGCTGCTAGGCAGCAACCGCCCAGTTTAGGCAACATCGCGCACGACGTCCAGTTGCAAGGATGCGATCAGCTCATCGGCCTGGGCGCGATAAGCGGCATCCAGCGGCGTCAACGGCAGGCGTAACGCGGCACCAATCCGGCCCATGCGATACAGCAACCACTTCGCCGGGATCGGATTGGATTCGATTCCCAGGAATGCGTTCAGCTCGGCGAGCTCCTGATCGACCGCCAGTGCGGCCTCGCGACTGCCGTTACCCGTCAGCGCACACATCTGCGCAAAGCGCTCTGGAACAACGTTGGCGGCTACGGAAATCACGCCCGCGGCCCCTTCCAGCTGCGATTGGCAGCAGCTGGCATCGTCGCCACTGAGCACGATCAGATCGGTTGCCAGCAGAGCCTGGATGCGGGCCGGATCAGCCACCGCCTCCTTGATGGCGATGATATTCGCGTGATCGGCCAGCCTGGCCACCGTCTCCGGCAGCAGATCGCAGGCCGTACGGCCCGGCACGTTGTAGAGCACCACCGGGATCGACGCTGAATCGGCAACCTGACGATAGTGCGCCTCGAGGCCCGCCTGGGTCGGCCGGTTGTACGCCGGCGTGACCACCAGCGCCGCATGGGCGCCCAGCTCAGCGGCCAGACCAGTGCGCTCCACGGTCTGCGCCGTCGAGGGAAAACCCGTGCCGGCCAGCACGGTCATCAAATCACCAACCCGCTCCAATGCCAATGCCAGCAGGCGCGAAAACTCACCTTCAGACAGGGTGACCGACTCGCCCGTCGTGCCCGCCACGACGACGCCGCGGGTTCCGGACTGGCGATGCCAATCCAGCAAATTCAGCCAGGCGGTCTCGTCGATCGAGCCGTCTTCCTGGAAGGGGGTAATCAGCGCAGCAATGGATCCTGAAAACATGTCGTGCTCGTGCAGGTGAAATGCAGTGCATTGAACCGCCCGTTTCGGGCCGTTTGTGCTACCTTGGACTCGGCATTTTAACCGAATGCTCAACCCTTGGAGGGGCGGAGTTCATCCCAAGTTCCTGAATTAACGAATCTTTTATATCTATGCCTGAAACCAAGAATACGCTGTCTAAAACCGAACTTCCTGCCACTGGCGATCGCACCCTCAAACTGGCCGACTTCAAGGGCCAGAATCTGGTCGTCTACTTCTACCCCAGAGACAACACACCGGGCTGCACCAAGCAGGGTCAGGGCTTCCGCGACCTTTACGCCGAATTCCAGGCGGCAGGCTGTGAAATCGTGGGCGTTTCGCGCGACACGATCACCAGTCACGAGAAATTTGCTGCGAAACAGGAATTCCCCTTCCCCTTGCTCGCCGATACGGAAGAAAAACTCTGTAAGGAGTTCGACGTGATCAAGGAAAAGAACATGTACGGCAAGAAGGTCATGGGCATCGAGCGAAGCACCTTCCTGTTCGACGTCAAGGGCAAGTTGGTCGAGGAGTGGCGTAAGGTGCGCGTGCCCGGCCACGTCGAGAAAGTGCTTGAAGCCGTGCAGGCGCTGAGCTGAGTTCCAGCCATCAAGCCAAACCAAACCACAGTCTTTCCAACTACCGGAGCCACTGACGCCATGGCCGAACGCCCGCGTTTGTACCTGCTCGACACGAATGTGTTGATGCACGATCCCACCGCCCTGTTCCGCTTTGCCGAACACGACATC
>JBCDLQ010000047.1:0-9443 GCA_039414335.1 Pseudomonadota bacterium
CGCACGGACTTCGAGGTCCGCGATGTCCTGGTTCAGCCCGACGGTCGCATCGTGGCGGTCGGCGGCGACACGGGTGCCTTTGCAACGCAAGACTGGCGACTCGTCCGCCTCATAGCCAACGGCGATCTCGACAGCAGTTTTGGGACCCAGGGACAGGTCAGTCTGGACTGGTTTGGCAGTTCGGATATCGCGCGCAGCGTCGCGCTGGACCCGACAGGACAAATCGTGGTGGGTGGCAGCGCCTTCGACCCCTCCGCAGGCAATGCCTTTGCCACGGCTGTGTTTGATGACCAGGGCGGCCTAATTTGGTCACGCGCCAACAAACTGTTCAGTGACACGGCGGATTTCTGCGTCAAGGTCCTGATTCAAACGGACGGCAAAATCGTCTGCGCCGGCCGAGCTCGGAGCTTTGGCGGCGCGGTGATGGGGGTGTTTCGCTACAACGCCAACGGTGATCTGGACTTGAGCTTCGGTACCGATGGCGCAGCGGTCATTGCCTTCAGCGCTGATGCAGAAGCCGAAACCGCCTGGCTCCAGGACAACGGTGACATTCTTCTGGGCGGCTATGTAGAGCGCGACAACGGCAACAACTGGGCGCTGGCGCTGGCTCAACTGACGAGCGCGGGTGTTCTTGATTCAGCCTTTGGCACCGACGGCCGCGCGGAATTCCAGGTCCCCGGCGAGAACACCGAATCAATTCGTGATGTAGAGGTCGTCAACGGCACAATCTACACAGCCATCACCACCAGTGCTGCTGGTGACTTTCTACTGGGTGCCTTCGATGCGAACGGCGTTATTGACACGAACTTTGCATCAAGCGGACTCGCCCAGCTGGATTTCAACGGGCTGGCCGATCTGAGTCTGGACCTCAGCCAACAGCAGGGAGGTCTGGTCATTGCCGGGTCCGCGGCCTCGCTCCAGGCGTCGGGCCAGCGCGACCTGGCACTGGCCCGCTACAGCCTGAACGGCACGCTGGATGCGTCCTTCGGCAGTGGAGGACTGGCCCAGGTGGCACTGAATGGACCGGTCAGCATTCGAGTGACCGATGCGGCGCGACTCGCCAACGGCGGAACCGTGATTGTAGGAAACGTGGGCTTGACCTTCGGCGGGCGAGAGCTCTTGGTCGCTGCCCTGACCCCCAGCGGGGACCTGGATCTGACCTTTGCTAACCAGGGCTTTCAGATTCTGGATCGCAATAACGCGCTTGATGAGGCCACTGCCGTCATTGCGCTGGACGATGGACGCATCCTGGTCGCCGGAGCCAGCGATGATGGCACGGGTAACGAAGACATGATCGTCCTTCGTCTGATGGCCGATGGCACTCCGGATACCACCTTTGGTGCGAATGGCTGGGCCGTCATCGATATCGAAGGCAACGATGACAGCGCTCAGGATTTGCTGGTGCAGGCCGACGGAAAAGTGGTGGTCTTGGGTGAGGGTTTCTTTTCCAGTGGGTCGGGCGTCCAGGATCTCGTGCTCACGCGCCTGAACGTCGACGGCAGCGTGGACACCAGCTTTGGAACAGCGGGCTTTACCAGCCTGGACGTGGACACCTTTGATTTTGCGATCAGCCTCAGACGGCAGGCCGACGGTCAGCTGGTCGTCGGAGGCACATCCGACGGCGATTTCATTGCCGCGCGCTTCAGCGCGAACGGCGTGCTCGATACGAACTTTGCGGTCAACGGTTTCGCGCAGATCGACATCGACGATGGCTTTGACTTCCTTGGCGAACTGACCCGGATCGACGACTGGATGGGGCAGGGCGAGCGAATCCTGATGGTCGGCACCGCTCGCCTGACCAACGCGGTCAGCAGCGATGAGATCGCGCTGGTGATGCTGGACGGTGATGGTGATCTTGAGGCAGGGTTCGGCAATGGTGGAAAAGTGATCTTCCCTCTGGCCGTGGACCGAGTTGAACGCGGGGCTTCTGTCGTTGTCTTCCAGAACCGATTGATCGTAGCGGGCTGGGGACAGAGCGCCGAGACCCTCAACGATCTGGCGCTGGTGGCCTTTCAGATGAACGGAATGCCCGACGCGACCTTCTTCAACGGCAGCGCCACCCTACAACGTGACGTGGCTGGCTCAGACGACGAGCTCGCGGTGATCTTTCCGGACGGTGATGCATTGGTGGCTGTTGGCGAGTCCTTTGACCCCGAAGACTTGGGCGGCATCCAAAAGGCCCTTGCGCTGCGGATTGCCCTGTCAGAACGCATCTTCAACGATCGCTTCGAGTCGCCTTGAGGGGACGATCCCCTTTGGAAACATCAGCCTTCCCAATCAGGGTGGGTTCAATCTTCGAAACGATCTTCGAACAGGCTGGTGATTCGTAATCGACGGCCGACCATGCCCGTTCCGTTGCCGTCTTCTGTCCAGGAATGCCAAACGGCGAGCAGCCGTCCATTGTGGCCACCCGCGATCGCCGGAAAGACCTGGCGGTTGTTGGTGCGTGTGTTGATCTGGAATTCATCACCGACGAGCGTCCCATCGGCCAGGAATCGACGTCCCCAGATCTCATCGTTGCTGCCACCCGACGCCGCATCACCGTCCCAGATGGCGACATAGCCGCCGCGACCATCAATGGCGACATCAGGGTTTTCTTGATCGTCGAGCAGCGTCTCGTTGAGAATGATTTCGCCGCTGATCGGCGCACCGTCGGCGGCGAAGGTGCGCGCGATTACCGCGGCACCGGACCCGTCTTGTCCAATGCTTTCCCAGGCGATGGCGTAGCGATCGTCCGGTTGGCGAGCGATCGCCGGATTTTTCTGGTCTTCAGTCTCGGTCGTATTGACTTGCTGCTCGCCGGTGAGGGGTAGGCCAGTAGTCGTGTATCGCCGCTGCATGATTGCCAGTCGATCACTGTCGACGGAGCGACTTTCCCACGTGACGACGAAGCCCGATGTCAGGCCGGCAACCTGTGGATCTTGCTGCCAACTCTGCGTCGTTTCGTTGATTCTGAACTCATCACCCGGAATGCCTTGAGTGTCATAGCGACGTGCAAAAACCCCCGCAGAGCTGATGTCACCGCTGACGTACACCACCAGCATATTGCCCGCGCCATCGAAAGCGGCAAAGGCGTCGTCCTGATCGCCATCGGTAGCGACATTGATTCGAAACTCATTCCCAACGCGCTCACCGCTTGGCGAATAGCGCTGAGCGTAGGCGCCAAATTCGCTGCCGTCCTGATCCCGGCTCCGCCAGAAAACGACAAAACTGCCGTCTGCATCCATCGCGACCGATGGCTGACTCTGCGTGTTGGCTGTTGTTGTATTGGCAATGAATTCATCACCCACCGGGAGTCCATCGGGCCCATAGCGCTGGCCCACGGCCGCATGATTGCTCCCGTCTTGCCCAATGCTTTCCCACACCACAACGGCCTGTCCCTCCGGTGACATGGCAATCTCTGGGAACGACTGGTTGTTATTCGTGTAGCTATTGACTCGGAAGTCATTGCCCACAAAACCAACGTCGTCTGCCAAGACGGACGTCGTCAAGACCAGGCTCGCGATCAACGCGAACAGGAACGATCGTCCGTTGAAGATTTCAAACAGTGGAAGGTTCATCGAATCAATGCGTTTCAGTCGGGGCTGGAGGGCAACCATCACTCGGATGAGGAAGTCGCTGCAAATAAAAATAGTGGATAGGCGAGTCAATGTGTAAGCGTTAGCGTCTGGCATTGATCAAACTATTGTCGATCGAGGATACACCAAGCGAGACCTTGTGCCGACTCACAACCTGACCGGTTTGCAGCGCCTCAAAAGCTTGTTAGGCTGGCGATCCTTTCATTCCTCTCGCACGGAAATGACCAGAGAAAGACTGGCCTGGACGCTGCTTTGGACCGCGATCGTCTACGCGCTCGGCTTCTACTTCATCGGTGCCGCCATCAAGCCCGGCTACTCGCAGCTGTCGGATTTCATCAGCGAGTACAACGCGACGGGCACGGCCTGGGCGTGCGTGCTCACCTATGTGGGCTTCGCGGTTATGACGGTGCTGCTGTCGATCTTTCTGTGGCTGGCTTCAAGCCTGGTCGAGGCGAGGGGGCTGAGTCGCGTCGGCACCTGGCTGCTCTGGGCCTTTCCGGCTTCCTATCTGATTGCCGTGGTCGCGCCCTGCGATGCGGGCTGCCCTGTTGAGGGCTCCAATAGTCAGATGCTGCACAACCTGCTGGGCGTGGTCACCTACTTTGCCATGGGCGTGGGCGTATTCCTGCTGGGCTTCCATGGCCGACTCAAGGCCTATCCCCTGCGCCGGGCTTATCTGTGGCTGACCGGCCTGGCCTTTCCCATCGTCTTCGTTCTGATGGTCCAGCCCGAGCTGGGCGATTGGGCGGGCCTGATGCAGCGCCTGCTCGATCTATCAATGGCGGTAGTCTTCATGCTGATGCTGTCGACGCTGATCGAAAGGCCCAATGGCGCCGCAGGCACTTCGTCTTAAATGAGCCCTTGGACACCGACTGCGCGTTGATGACCGTCAGTTCCGCAGTTTGACGATGTTCTGCGGCCAGGGATCATCGAAGGTCTCGCCGCTTCGATAGCGCTCGATTTCTTCCTCGCTCAAAAAACAGCCCCGGAGTGCATCGGTGAACGAATCGACCTGGTCTTCATCGCCGATCACCGTGAGGTTGCAGTGGCGATCGCCGAATCGCCCCGGTGCTTTCGCTAAGCGTTCCTTGAGGATCGCCACTTCCTGGGGGGTAATGCCCGGGTCTTCGTCTTCCACAACACTGGCCCGCCAGGTCCCGACAAGCCCCAAGCTGATGCCGCCTGCCGCCTGGTTCCAAAGGAGAGAGTGCTTGTCCCGGCTCGCCATCCAGAAAAACCCCTTGCTGCGGTAAATGCGCTGGTCCAGATACTGATGACAGGCATCCCACAGGCGCTGGGGATGGAAAGGCCGGTCGTCCTTGATGACTCGGGTGGCCAGATTGAACGGGCGTTCATCGTCCCCTTCAGCGGCAAGGGCTGGCGTCAATTCCTCAACCAACTGGGCCACGCGAAAGTAGTCATAGTCTTCAAACTCGAAAACCGACTCCAGCGGAAGGTTGCCGAAGTGAATCGAATAGGCCGGGGCATAGGGGTTGATCGCGTGGAGGTGTTGGGCAATCGTCTCAATCTGCCCATCGCCAATTCGGTCGGCCTTCGTCAGCATCACGTGAGAGCTGAACAGGATTTGCTCGACGAGCAGATTGATCATGTCGCGCCTGCCCTGAGCCAGGTTCTGCTGCAGCTTGGGGATCAGCGTTTCGCCAAAGTCAAAATCCTGCGCCAGCATCAGGCTGTCGACAAAGGCCAGTACGCCGATCAAGCGCGTCCGGTCGTGCTGTTCGAAATACTGAACCAGCGGCATCGGGTGGGCGCTGCCAGAGGTCTCGATAATGATGAGCTCTGGCTGCTCCGCGGCCAGCAAACGGTTCAGCGCCTCGTCGAGCTTCTTCAGCCCCTGCGTGCTGCTGAGTACGCAGGCGTGGATGGACTCGAACAGGCGACTGTCCTGGTCGATGCTGGGGGTGTTGCTGATCAAGGCCCCGTCGATATCCAGCTCGCTCATGTCATTGACGATTGCGCAAACCGGAATGGCCTTGCGCGTCGCCTGCGTCAGGAGGTTTCGAAACAGGGTCGTTTTCCCCGAGCCCAGAAAGCCATTAAGAATCAGTATTCGAGTCTTCATCGGTACCGTCATTTGTGCTGCCGGTTCGCTCTCGGACCGGAGATCGAACCTTTCAGGGCCAAGAGTGCGTCGCATTATGACCTGCCGACACGCTGAGGCAAACTCGAACGTCGTTCCTTTTTTTATTTGCCCTCTGTCGTGATCCCATTCGAGCAATTCCTCGTATGAGGGTGTTAGAGCCAAAAAACCGAAAGGTCGATCATGAAGGCGTGTCGATTGCTGACTTCTCTTGTGCTGCTGGCCTTGAGCAGTGCATCTGCTGCGCAGGTTTCAACGGGCGGCAGCTTTGCCATCACAAGGTCCACCGTTGATAACGGCGGTTCGCCGAGTGCGGGCGGTGCCTTTGTCCTGCAAGGCACGGTCGCTCAGCCAGAGAGTGCCCCTGAACCCGCCCTTGGAGGCGACTTTGCTGTGGCTGGCGGCTTCTGGACGCGGGGACCGCTAGAGCCGCCGAGTGACGGGCTCTTCAATGATCGCTTCGAGGCGCTAGATCCGAGGCAATAGATCATTAGCGCCTGGGTCGCCCGCACCGCTTCCCGATTCCTCACAAACACTACACGCCTTGGAGGTCACTGACGTGTCTAATTCAACGGTCTACCGAATCACTCACTTTACAGATCGTCGTCGCCAGCACCGCAGACTTCGCTGGGCTGGCCTGGCCACCGTTTGGTGGGCCGTCGCCGCGGCGGCCGCGCCGTTGGAGACCACCTTCACCTATCAGGGTGAGCTCACGGACAACGCCAGCCCGGCGAATGGCGCCTATGATTTTGAATTCGCCATTTTCGACGTCGCCAATGGCGGTATTCCTCTGGAGGCCGTCATTCAGCTCGACGAAGTGGACGTGGCCGCAGGTGTGTTCAGCGTCGAGCTGGATTTTGGTTCGGCGCCCTTCAACGGCGATCAACTTTGGCTGGCCATCGGCGTTCGCGAGGGGTCCAGTATGGGCGGCTTTACCGGACTCTTGCCACGCCAGAAGCTCACGGCCGCGCCCTTCGCGCTCCATGCCGAGCGCGTTGCGCTGGATGCGGTAACCAGTGCCGAAATCGCCGACGACACGATCACCGCTGATGATCTGGCCGACGATGCGGTCGGGACCCAGGCCGTACAGGACGGTGCCATCACTCAGTCCAAGCTCGCAGGGCAGTCCGTAGGCCAATCTGAAATCATCAGCACGCAGGTGCAGCGGCGCATTGACGGGAGTTGCGCGGTAGACAGCGCCGTGGCGGCCATCGGCGAAGACGGCTCGGTAAGCTGCGTGCCCGCGACGGGCTACACGGATGGGGACGCTGTCGCTGCCGTGCTGGACGCTGATGGCAGTGGCTCGCTCCTCGATGCCGATCTGCTCGACGGTCTTGAAGCCATCGATCTGATCGCTGCTGCATCGGACGAAGTCGCGCTACCGATCGGCCAGGCAGACTTGCCGTTTCTGATCGATAGCCCGGGGTCTTACTACCTGACCGAGAACCTGAGCTTTCCCGGCCAGGACAGTGCCGCGATTAGAATCACGACGAACGACGTCACGCTGGATCTGCGAGGTTTCTCACTCACGGGAGACGGCCTGGGAACGGGCAGTGGCATCCAGTTCTTTGGCGCACAGATCGTGATCAAAGACGGTCGCGTCATGCGCTTCGGCGGCGACGGGATTGAGTCCACGCTGACCAGCGCCAACAACACGCGACTCGAAGATATCGTTGCATCAAACAATGGGGGGCAGGGCATTGCCCTGAGCGGCAGCAGCAATTTCCTGGTCGACTGCACGGCCCGCGCCAATGGTGCGGACGGCATTTCATCCGGCGGTGGATCGCTGATCGTTCAATCGATCGCCCAGTCCAACGGCGGCAATGGCATCAGCGTGGGGAGTGACAGCAACGTCGAGCGCACGACAAGCACTTTCAATCAGGGAGCTGGCATCCAGCTCGGAACGCGATCAAGAGCTGGCGGCAACGTGGCGTCCTTCAATGTCGAATCGGGCATCGCCGGTCTGGGTGATAACTTCATCACGGACAACCGCCTGACCAACAACAACACGGGCAACAACAGCTTCCAGGGCGGCATCCGAACCGGTGCCGAGAGCCTGGTCAGCGACAACTCGCTGTCAAAAAACGCGATCAGTGGCGTTTACGTGACCGGGAACGGCACGCTGGTCGACAACAACACGATCGCTGTCGATGGTGCGGCTGTGGGCCTGCGCTTTGCGAGCAATACGACCAATGCCTATCGCAATAACGTGGTCTACAACCAAGCGATCGCGGCCGTCCCAAGCGCTGAAAATCTGGGAGGAAACGAGTTCTTTGAGCCTTGAGTCAGGAGACTGCAGCGCTTTCTAGCGCTTGTCGGACGGAAGACTCTGCCATCCATCGGGGTAGACCAAGAAAGCTCGAACCACAACATGCGAACGGCGACAGTCCTCACATCAGGTTGCGTTCCGTTATGAACTCCGGCCGCCGGTTCGACTCCAGTGCGAGTTTCGGATCGCTGAACGACTTCTTTGTCAGCGTTCTACCTGAGTCGGTCTTTTGGTGTGCGCCTCAGTCTAACTGGGGGACTATGATCGTCGCTTTCGCAGATCGCGCAATGTGATCTGTTCAGAGATCGCTGTCAGCGCTTCGTCGACACGCCGCTGCTGTGTAGGCGGGGTTTTGGCTGAGGAGACGTGGTTTGTGAACATCCGTTTCTTGCCGGGGCTGAGCTTGTCCCATTGAGCCGACACGATGTCATCGGCATCGATCGCAGATTGGAGGGCCGCGGGCACGTCCACGTGATCCTGGTCATCGACTCGAAACCGCATGTCCACCTCATCACCGACATCGAGACCAGTGATGCGCTTGATGTCAGGCGAGACGATGAAGTATCGCCGTCCATCGCCCACGGGCATCCAGGCACCGCGTACGGGTACATCGGCAATCTCTCCTTCAACGCGTAGGCGGGGATAGGCTTTGAAGGGAAGCGCTGTCTCAAGATGAGGCGGCATGAACAGCACCTTGTAGTGAATCACACGCGACTTTCCCACCCCGTGCATCGCAATCTCGCCGGTAAACCAATGGGTGAAGTAACTCATCGCGTGATCAACTGGTCTGCTTGACGTGTTCGTAGGGATTGACGCCTTGGGGTGGGCGACCGACAACCGTTCCGGTTGAGTCCTGATGCGGCGGTTCGGAGAAGGCTTTCAGTCCGGCCAAGTCTTTCAGGTGCATCTGGCGCGTCCATTTGGAGAGTCCGGCGAACTTCCAGATCGCATTGAACGGCCGTGGAAACTCGTTAACGAAATGCGCCACCACCCGTGTTCTTTCATCGCCCAAGGGCAGCAGCTCAAACCTCAGGCTTGGGCGGTGAGGTGGGCCAGGACCGACAAGAGTCAGCGCAACCTCCTTGTTCTCTTTGAGGCGGGTGATTTCTTGATGACCCACCCGTTTTCCTTTTGTAAAGAAGGCGGTTCGGGAGCCCACTTTTCCATCCGGTCCTTCGACGATGCAGGTCGACTTCGTTTCCTTCGGCCAGGCCGACCACCGCATCAGATGCTCCTGCAGGCGAATGTCGTCATAGACATCAGAGACCGGTGCATCAATAGTGATCTCCTCCGTGTAGGCCACGCGAGTCGGGGCGAGTACTGATAGCAAGCCTGCCAGTACAACAAGGGCGAGTAGTCCATAGAGCGCAATCTCCACCGGCTTCTCCTTTGCCTTGGTAAGCTACTTTGGGTGTGTGGGAATATTATCTTTGTCAAGTAACTTGATTGTCAAGCTATCCAAGTGGAGCAGTATCTTTGGAAAGTGAAGCCATAC